>NZ_JBEZEY010000012.1:0-201424 GCF_040649135.1 Micromonospora sp. NPDC049047 | reverse complement strand
ATCTGCGCCCGCTCAACGGACGACAACCTCTGCCCCGGCATGACCCCTCATCCTGACGAGAATCCACCCCGTTGCAACAACCACTTGAGCCCAAGCCACTGCGACGCCCCGGTTTTCAGGAACCCGAGTTGATCACGGCCCCGGGGCACGCCCCACCCCGGCCCGGGCGGGCCTGGGCTCGCGCTGGCCTGGGCTCACGCGGGTCCGGGCTCACGCGGGTCCGGGCTCACGCCGGCCGGGGACGCGGGCGCGCGCACCCCGGGGCGGCTGAACGGGCGAGGGGCGTACACTGGCCAACTGGCGACCGCCTCGTGCGGTCGACCTCGCGCGCCCTCTTCACGAATCGTCGTGGAGCGACGGCCTCCCTGGTCCCGATCTTGGTCGGGTCCACCATGGGTCGGCGACCAGGCGCCAGGACGCCCGGCCACCGGCCGGGCGTGACAACCAGGGATCTTGAGGAGTACCCCAACCATGGCCGTCGTGACCATGCGCCAGCTGCTGGAGAGCGGTGTCCACTTCGGGCACCAGACCCGACGCTGGAACCCGAAGATGAAGCGCTTCATCATGACCGAGCGCAACGGCATCTACATCATCGACCTGCGTCAGACCCTCGAGTACATCGAGAAGGCGTACGAGTTCGTGCGTGGGACCGTCGCCGAGGGTGGCAGCATCCTGTTCGTCGGCACCAAGAAGCAGGCTCAGGAAGCGATCGCCGAGCAGGCGACCCGGGTCGGCCAGCCGTACGTCAACCACCGCTGGCTCGGTGGCATGCTTACCAACTTCCAGACCGTGTACAAGCGGCTCCAGCGGATGAAGGAGCTGGAGGGTCTGGGTGACCTCAGCGGCACCGCCGCCGGTTACACCAAGAAGGAGACCCTGCAGCTCTCCCGCGAGAAGATCAAGCTGACCCGCACCCTCGGTGGTCTGCGGGACATGCAGAAGCTGCCGGCCGCGGTCTGGATCGTCGACACCAAGAAGGAGCACATCGCCGTCGACGAGGCCCGCAAGCTGGGCATCCCGGTGATCGCGGTGCTGGACACCAACTGTGACCCGGACGAGGTCGACTTCCCGATCCCGGGCAACGACGACGCGATCCGTTCGGCCGAGCTGCTGACCAAGGTCGTCGCCGCCGCCGTCGCGGATGGTCTGATCGCGCGTTCCGGCCGCCGCCGGGGCAACGACGAGAAGCCCGAGGGCGTCGCGAGCGACGAGCCGCTCACCGAGTGGGAGCGCGAGCTGCTGGAGCCGAAGAAGGCCGACGAGTCGGCCGCGCCGGCCGAGCAGCCCGCCGCGGCAGCGACCGAGCAGCCCGCCGCCGAGCAGCCCGCCACCCCGGAGCAGCCGGCGCAGGCCGCCACCGAGCAGCCGGCGGCCGCCACCGCGGAGTGATCGCACCGTCGCTGTCCCGCCGTCCGTTTTCGCGGACGGCGGGCAGCGGCGGTACGCCGGGCACGATCCGCCCGGATCCGGGTAACCGGCACCTCTGACCATCCACACGCCGTCTCAACACCGAAGAGAGAGCCATGTCCCAAATCACCGCCGCGGACGTCAAGAAGCTCCGCGACCTCACCGGCGCCGGCATGATGGACAGCAAGAAGGCGCTGACCGAGGCCGAGGGCGACTTCGACAAGGCCGTCGAGATCCTGCGCGTCAAGGGCGCCAAGGATGTCGGCAAGCGGGCCGGCCGCACGGCCGCCAACGGCCTGGTCGCCCACTCCGGCAAGGCGCTGCTCGAGCTCAACTGCGAGACCGACTTCGTCGCCAAGACCGAGTCGTTCATCGCGCTGGCCCAGCAGCTGGTCGAGCACGGCGAGCGCGCCGGCGTGAACACCGCCGAGGAACTGCTCGCCACCGAGCTCGACGGCAAGGTCGTCGCGGACCTGATCCAGGAGCAGTCCGCCAAGATCGGCGAGAAGCTGGTGCTCAACCGGTTCGCCCGGGTCGAGGGCACCACCGCCGTCTACCTGCACCGCAAGGCCCAGGACCTGCCGCCGGCCGTTGGCGTGCTGGTGTCGTACACCGGCAAGAGCGACGAGGCGGGCGACGCCGACGCCCGTGGTGTGGCCATGCAGATCGCCGCGATGCGGCCGAAGTACCTCACCCGGGACGAGGTTCCGGCCGAGGTCGTCGAGTCCGAGCGGCGGATCGCCGAGCAGACCGCCCGCGAGGAGAACAAGCCCGAGGCGGCACTGCCGAAGATCATCGAGGGTCGGGTGAACTCCTTCTTCAAGGACTACGTCCTGATCGAGCAGGCGTCGGTGGCCGACAACAAGAAGTCGGTGAAGCAGCTGCTGGCCGAGGCCGGCATCGAGGTCACCCGCTTCGTGCGGTTCGAGGTCGGCCAGGCCTGAGCCGCCGCCGGGCGCCAGGTGCGCCCGTGGGCAGAAGACGTAAACGAGGAGGCCGCCGGTGTACGTGACAGGCACCGCGGCCTCCTCGTCACATAGGGTCGGCAGCGGCAGGTTCGCGGTACGCGCCGCACGGGGCGTGCGCGTGGGGAAGGGCGGGGCGGATGACGCAGGTTGTGAGTGACCGGACGCTGGAGCTGGACGATCCGACGGCACCGCCGCCGGGGCGCGCCCGCCGGGTGGTGCTGAAGCTCTCCGGTGAGGTGTTCGGTGGCGGCGCGATCGGCGTCGACCCCGACGTCGTCCAGGCCATCGCCCGGCAGATCGCCACAGTGGTCCGCCGCGGCGTGCAGGTCTCCGTGGTGGTCGGCGGCGGTAACTTCTTCCGCGGCGCGGAGCTGCAGAAGCGCGGGATGGACCGGGCCCGCGCCGACTACATGGGCATGCTCGGCACCGTGATGAACTGCCTCGCGCTCCAGGACTTCCTGGAGAAGGAAGGCATCGAGACCCGGGTCCAGAGCGCCATCACGATGGCCCAGGTCGCCGAGCCGTACATTCCGCTGCGGGCGATCCGGCACCTGGAGAAGGGCCGCGTGGTCATCTTCGGCGCCGGCGCGGGAATGCCGTACTTCTCCACCGACACGGTGGCCGCCCAGCGGGCTCTGGAGATCCGGGCCGACGTGGTGCTGATGAGCAAGAACGGCGTGGACGGCGTCTACACCGCCGACCCGCGGATCGATCCCACCGCCAGCAAGCTCGACTCGATCACCTTCTCCGAGGTGCTGCGCCGCAACCTGCGGGTGGCCGACGCGGCGGCGTTCAGCCTCTGCATGGAGAACGGCCTGCCGATGCTGGTCTTCGGCGCGCAGGGTGACGACACCATCATCCGCGCGGTGGGTGGCGACAAGATCGGCACCCTGATCACCGCCTGAGCCGTTGCCCTGCGGGACGATAACTTCAGCAGAGCCCACCACGAGCACAGAAGGAGGCGAGGAGACCGGTGATCGACGACACCCTCCTCGAGGCCGAGGAAAAGATGGAGCGTGCGGTTGAGCACGCCAAGGAGGAGTTCGGCGCCATCCGTACCGGTCGCGCCAACGCCGCCATGTTCTCCAAGGTCATCATCGACTACTACGGCACGCCCACGCCGCTGACCCAGATGGCGTCCATCGCGGTTCCCGAGCCGCGGATGGCCATCATCAAGCCGTACGACAACTCGCAGATCAATGCGATGGAGAAGGCGATCCGCGACTCGGACCTCGGGGTGAACCCGAACAACGAGGGCAACCAGTTGCGCATCCTGCTCCCGCAGATGACCGAGGAGCGCCGCCGCGACATGATCAAGGTGGCCCGGCACAAGGGCGAGGAGGCCAAGGTGGCGATCCGCAACGTTCGCCGCCGTGGCAAGGAAGAGCTGGACCGGATCGTCAAGGACGGCGAGGCCGGCGAGGACGACGGTCGCCGCGCCGAGAAGGAACTCGACGACCTGACCCAGCGCTACGTGGCCAACATCGACGACCTGGTCAAGCACAAGGAAACCGAACTGCTCGAGGTGTGACCGTCCGCCCGCCGCTCGGGCGCGCTGCGACCGAGGCCCGACCCTCATCGAGGGCCGGGCCTCGCGTCGTACGTCAGCAGGGGATTCGGACGGTCCGGGTGCTCGCGGCGAACTCCTCGCCGGTGTCCGCGTCCCGCAGCGAGAAGTGGGCGGTGGCCCGACCCGGGTGCACCGCCGGGGTGATCCGGGCGAAGGCCATTGTCAGCTCGACGGTGCCGCCGTCGCAGACGATCTCGCCGGCGCCGTGCCCCCCGGTGGCCCAGAGGGTCGGCAGGCCGTCCTGCACGAGCGAGGCCGACATGAGGACGACGCCGGCCGGGCAGTTGCGGGCGGTGGCGGTCACGCGGGTCGCGGGGTACGTCACCGACGGATCGCCGTAGGGCGGCTCGAACGGAAACAACCCGCTGGCGAGACGATCGATGGTGATCGTGGTCTGTGCCGTGGTCGCGGCGGCCGGCGACGCCACTCCCAGGACCATGGCGCCCACCGTCAGCAACGCCAGACCGACCTTGTGCATGCTGGTGATCCTTCCCCCGTCGCGTTACGCCGACTGCGGCCGACGCGCCATCAGCGGACCACGTTCGGGGCTGTCGACGCAGTAACCGATAGTGCCGGGAACGAGTCGGATCGATGGCTGCGGATCCGCGTACCGGATGGGTGGTCCCGTGCCGCGCGGGCCTGCCGGCCAGGGGCGATGCCCGTCGCCGTGCCTCGTCCGCCGTGCCGTTGCGGCGGGTGCAGTAGGCTCGGCAGGATTCCCGGCCACCGGGCGGTGAACACCGGGGATCGACCGACCGTCGGGGCGGTCAATCGGAGGAACATCGCACGTGTAGGGGATGCTTGTGGTCTTGCGTCATGTGGTGGTTCTCGCGCCCCGTCGCGGTGCGTGATGTCCCACCCCGACCCCTACGGCAGCGAGCCTCGCGGCTGGGAGCACCCGGAGCGTCAGGTGGCCCTGCCCTGGCCCGAGCAGGAGCTGGAAGCCGGTCAGTGGAGCCGCCGTCCCGCCGCCGGCCCTGAGCTGTACGCCGACCCGCGTACCCGGCCGCACGCCGACCCGCACCCGACGAACCCGTACGACGAGCGTGGCCGCGCGGTCCGCCCGGACGACCGTTTCGACGACCGCGACCGGCACGACCGCTTTGACGACCGCGACCGCCACGACGACGACCGGAACCAGTCCGACCGGTACGACGACCGGGGTCGCGCCGGCCGGTACGGCGATCGTCCGCCCCTTGGCCCGGACGGCGCCCCGACCCGCCCCGGTGACCCGGAGCGGCGCGCCGAGCCCGGCCGGTACGACGGCCCGCAACCGTTCGACGGGCCGGTCCGTTACGACGACGACGCCGACTACCCGACCGCGCTGCTCGAGCCCATCGGGGCCGAACTGGCGCCGGACCCACCGCCGGTGACCGAGCCGGAGCTGCCCGCTGGCCGACGGCCGAAGGGCCGACGGCGGGCCAGCGTCGACCGGCCGGCGACCCAGCAGGTGGGCAACGGGCGGGCCGGGCGCAACCTGCCGGCGGCGATCGGGGTGGGGCTCGCCCTCGGTGCGCTCATCGTGGTGCCGCTGGTCTTCTATCCATTGGCGTTCCTGCCGGTGATCGCCGCCGCAGTGGCCGTCGGCAGTTGGGAGATGGCGCGGGCGGTCCGCCGCAGCGGCGCGCACCCGCCACTGGTGCCGTTGATCGCCGGTGGTGTGCTGACCGTGGGTCTGGCCTGGTTCGCCGGCCCGGACGCGCTCAGTCTGGGGCTGCTTGTCACAGTGCTCGGCACCATGATCTGGCGGTTGGGTGACGGTCCGGCCGGCTTCCAGCGGGACATCACCGCAGCCACCCTGATCGCCGTCTACGTGCCGTTCCTCGCCGGTTTCGCGGCGCTGCTCGCGGCGGCGCCCGACGACGGTTGGATGCGGATCCTGGCCACCCTGGTCGCGGTGGTTCTCTCCGACACCGGCGGTTACGCGGCCGGTGTCTCGTTCGGGCGTCACCCGATGGCGCCGTCGATCAGCCCGAAGAAGTCCTGGGAGGGTTTCGCCGGTTCGGTCACCGCCGCGGCCCTGGGTAGCGCGCTGCTGCTGTGGCTGATGTTCGAGCTGGCACCCTGGTGGGGTGCCGTGTTCGGGGTGGCCGTCTCCGTTGCGGCGGTCCTCGGTGACCTGGGCGAGTCGATGATCAAGCGGGATCTCGGTGTCAAGGACATGAGCAACCTGCTGCCCGGGCACGGTGGCCTGATGGACCGACTGGACTCGATCCTGTTCGCGGTGCCCACCGCCTACCTGTTGCTGGCGATCTTCGTTCCGATGGTGAACTGAGGTATGAATCACGGCGCCCTGGTCATCCGGCTCCGCGGTCGCGGCCGGTTCGGCGGCTCCGGAGCGACGCTTGCCGCCGAGGGCGTGACACACTGGACCAGCCATGACGAGCCTGCCGTTGATCCCCGTCCTCTCCGACGCCCCCGCCGCGCGCCGGGCCTCGATGCCGCCACGACACCTCGCCGATCTGGACCTGGCCGGCCGCCAGGCGTTGGTGACCGAGTTGGGTGAGCCGGCGTTCCGCGCCAAGCAGGTGTCGAACCACTACTTCGGGCGGCTGGTCCGCGACCCGGAGGCCATGACCGACCTGCCCGCGGCGACCCGGCAACGGTTGTCCGAGCAGCTGCTGCCGACGCTGCTCAATCCGGTGCGCGAGTTGGCCTGCGACGACGGTGCGACCCGCAAGGCGCTGTGGAAGCTGCACGACGGCGCGCTCGTGGAGAGCGTGCTGATGGGCTATCCGGACCGGGTGACGGTCTGCATCTCCAGCCAGGCGGGCTGCGGCATGGCCTGCCCGTTCTGCGCGACCGGCCAGGCCGGGCTGACCCGCAATCTGTCCACCGCCGAGATCGTCGACCAGGCGGTCTATCTGGCCGGCGTGGCGGCCTCCGGCGCGGTGGCCGGCTCCCCGCCGCGGCTGTCCCACGTCGTGTTCATGGGCATGGGTGAGCCGCTGGCCAACTACAACCGGGTCGTCGCGGCCATCCGTCGCCTGGTCAGCCCAGCTCCTGAGGGGCTCGGCCTGTCCCAGCGGCACATCACCGTATCCACTGTCGGCCTGGTTCCGGCCATCCGCCGACTGGCCAGCGAAGACCTCTCAGTGACCCTTGCGCTGTCGTTGCACGCCCCCGATGATGATCTGCGCGACGAACTCGTGCCGGTAAACCAGCGCTGGAAGGTAGCTGAGGTGCTGGACGCAGCGTGGGACTACGCCGCCCGGACGGGCCGTCGCGTGTCGATCGAGTACGCGATGATCAAGGACGTGAACGACCAGCCGTGGCGAGCCGACCTGCTCGGGCGGCTGCTGGCCGGCAAGTTGGCCCACGTGAACCTCATCCCGCTCAATCCGACGCCGGGCAGCCGCTGGGACGCGAGCCCGAAGCCGGTCGAGCGGGAGTTCGTCCGCCGGTTGCGCGACGCCGGGGTGTCCACCACCGTACGGGACACCCGAGGTCGCGAGATCGACGGCGCGTGTGGTCAGCTCGCCGCCGCCGAGGACAACGACACCAACACCGACCGCGCCGGAGAGGCACCGGCGTGACCGGGCGTGGCGAACGAGACCAGGAGACATAGTGGCGAGTCAGGGTCAGCGTTTCCGGCGCAAGGCGCTCCGCCGGGGATACAAGGTCGACGAGGTGGATGCCTTCCTCGACCGGGTCGAGGCGACGCTCGACGGCCGTCAGGTCGGCGCGCCGGTAGCCTCCCAGGAGGTCCACGACGTCGTCTTCCGGGTCCGCTTCAACGGCTACGACGAGTGGCAGGTCGACCTGCACCTGGACCGGGTCGAGCGGCAGTTGGCCGAGCTTGAGGAGCGCACCAGCGCCGGTCGTGGTGGCGACCCCCGCATGGGTGACCGGATGGGTCCACCGGACCGGATGGGGCCACCGCCGCGCGATGACCGGGGCATGCTCCCGCAGCCGATGCCGCCCCGGCCGATGCCCGCCCAGGCCGGTCCGCCCGCTGACCGCTACGGCCGATACGACGAGCCGACCGGTGCCTTCTCCGGTGGGTACGACGCCCCCCGGGGCGGTTACGACGCGCCGCGAGGCCAGGCCGGTCCCGGCCCCATGGGCCCCGGTGCTCAGATGGGCCCTGGCGGCCCGATGAACCCCGGCCCGATGCCGGGCCACGGGCTTCCGCCGCGCGGCCTGCCCGCCGGCCCCAGCGGTTACGGCCCGGACGACCAGCGCGGGCCCGGCGGTTACGGCCCCGACGATCAGCGCGGCCCCGGCGGGTACGGCCCGGACGACCAGCGCGGCCCCGGCGGGTACGGGCCGGACGATCACCGCGCACCTGGTGGGTACGGGCCGGACGATCACCGCTCGCCCGGTGGATACGGGCCGGACGACCAGCGCTCGCCCGGCGGGTACCCGGAGGAGCCGCGCTTCGACGGCTTCGAGGCCGGGCGGCGCGGTCGCGCCGACATGACCGCGGAGATCCGGATGCCGGAGCGGGACCTGCGTGACATGCGCCGGGGCCCCGCCGGTCCGCCTCCGCTGCCGCAGCAGGGCATCGGTGGCCCGCCGATGGCCGGTCCGCCCGCCGTCGCCGGTCCGCCGATGGGTGGCCCCCCGATGGCTGGCCCGCCGATGGCTGGCCCGCCCGGCAGCGATCTCTACCGGGTCGACCAGATCCGCCGGAGTTTCCAGGTACGCCGCTTCGGCAGCGGGTACGACCCCGACCAGGTGGACAGGTTCTTCGACACTCTGCTCGGCGGCATGCAGCGCCGCAACCCGATGCCGGTCGACCCGAAGGACCTGGACACGCTCCGGTTCGGCCTGGTGCCCGGTGGCTACTTCGAGGCTGAGGTCGACGCAGCGCTCAAGGACGTGCAGGACATCCTCTTCGGGCGCTGACGCCGACGCGTACGGACGAGGGCCCGTCCCCCGGGTGGGGGCGGGCCCTCGGCGTTGTCGTCCGGGTGCGGGTCGGGTCAGGAGCGCAGACCGTTGCGCCGCAGCACGACGTCGCCGATCACGATGATCAGCAGCAGTGCGGCCAGGCCGATCAGCCAGATGTCCTCGACCTTGCCCTCGTGGTTGCCGCAGATCATCGCCAGCAGCGCCAGTGCGGAGAGCACGGCGCCGATCTGCCCGGCCTTGCGGTGCCCGGGCTTGTGCTGGTCTGGCGACGTTACCGGCTCGCTTCCTGCCACTGTCGGTCCTTCCCTCGCGATCGGATCTTTGGTTAGTCTGGCACGCCTCGTGCCGGCCCCGGCGCAGGGTCCGACCAGAACTCGTGCCGGCCCCGGCGCAGGGTCCGACCAGAAGCGGAGCCGGCCGGCGGTGCCCCGGTTGGCTGAGCCCGTTCTGGCTGGGTCGAACGGCACTACCGGCGTCGCGGGGCGGCGGTCAGACTCGCTCCGGTAGCGTTTGGCGTACACCTGATTGTCTGTTTGAGGGGGACTGTGCGGTGCGAGTGACCGGAACCGGGCACGCCAGCATGCGGATCGACACGGCCGCGGGCAGCATCCTGTGCGACCCGTGGGTCAATCCGGCCTACTTCGCGTCGTGGTTTCCGTTCCCGGACAATTCCCTGCTCGACTGGGAGAGCCTGGGCCAGGTCGACTACCTGTACGTCTCCCACCTGCACCGGGACCACTTCGACGCGAAGCATCTGCGGGATTTCGTCTCGAAGGACGCCACAGTCCTGCTCCCGGAGTTCCCGACCTCGGAGATGGAGGACGAGTTCCGGGCGCTGGGCTTCACGAAGTTCCTGAAGGCCCCCAACGAGCAGG
Source organism: Micromonospora sp. NPDC049047 (assembly GCF_040649135.1). Classification (NCBI taxonomy): domain Bacteria; kingdom Bacillati; phylum Actinomycetota; class Actinomycetes; order Micromonosporales; family Micromonosporaceae; genus Micromonospora; species Micromonospora sp. NPDC049047. Next base: position 191,747 of record NZ_JBEZEY010000012.1, on the reverse strand, counting down.
TCGTCGAGCTGCCCGGCGGTCTGAAGATCATGATTCAGGCGCTGACCAGCCCGACCGACGGGCCGATCGGTGACTCCTCGCTCTGGGTCGAGTACGACGGGGTGCGGCTGCTCAACCAGAACGACGCCCGCCCCACCGACCTGAGCGTCTTCGCCGAGTTGGGGCACGTGCACGCGCACCTGCTCCAGTTCTCCGGGGCGATTTGGTACCCGATGGTCTACGAGTTGCCGCAGGCGGCGAAGACCGCGTTCGGCAAGCAGAAGCGCGACAGGCAGTTCGACCGGACGTGGCGCTACATCGACGACCTGAAGGCCGACCACGTCTTCCCGATCGCCGGCCCGCCGTGCTTCCTCGACGACGCGCTGTGGCAGTTCAACGACATCCACGGCGACGAGGGCAACATCTTCCCCGACCAGTCCGTCTTCCTGTCGGAGTACGCCAAGGTCGGCGGCACCAACGGCATCGTGCTGCTGCCGGGCAGCGTCGCCGAGGTGACCACCGAGGGCGCGAGCACCACCCACCCGGTGCCGGTGCAGGAGTTCTTCGCCAACAAGGTCGCCCACCTGGAGGAGATGCGGGAGCGCAAGCGCCCGATCATCGAGGCGGAGAAGGCGTCCTGGCGGCACCCCGAGGTGGACGTGCTCGGCGAGATGAAGCGGCGCATCGAACCGCTGCTCGACGAGTCGATCTACCTGGCCAAGGGGGTGGGCGGCCCGGTCCGCTTCGACCTGGTCGGCTACGACGGCGAGAGCGTCGAGTCGATAGTTGTGGATTTCCCGGGTAAGGAGGTCCGGCCGTACGCCGAGGAGAAGGTCCGCTACCGATTCCGTACCGACCGGTCGCTGATCGAGCACCTGCTCTTCATCGACGAGGTGGACTGGGTCAACTCGCTCTTCCTGTCCTGCCGGTTCTCGGCGGCCCGGATCGGGCAGTACAACGAGTTCGTCTACGCGTTCTTCAAGTGCCTCTCCGAGGAGCGACTCCAGTACGCCGAGGGCTGGTACGACGAGCACGAGCGCAGCACCGACGCCGAGGACATCACGTTGGGCGACTGGGTGGTGCAGCGGCGCTGCCCGCACCTGAAGGCGGACCTGACCCGCTTCGGCATCGTCGAGGGTGACCAGCTCACCTGCCAGCTGCACGGCTGGCGCTTCGACCTGCCCTCCGGCCGCTGCCTGACCAGCGTCGGCCACAAGGTGAGAGCCCACCGCGTAGACGCCGAAACCCCAGCCCCAGCCGGCGAAGCCACCATCTAACCCCCAACCCCTGAGCCCCAACCCCACCCCTGAGCCCGGTTGATCATGAAGTTATTGCTGCGACACGCCGATGCGGCGGGCAATAACTTCATGATCACCGGGGGCGAGGGCCGGGCGGGCCGGGGGCGAGGGCCGGGCGGGCCGGGCGGGCCGGGGGCCGGGGGTGGGGTTAGGAGGACAGGTCGGTGAGGATTCGGCGGGCGGCGTTGTGGCCGGCGGCGCCGATGACGCTCCCGGCCGGGTGGCAGCCGGCGCTGCCGGCGTACACGCCGTCGATCCCGGTGGCGTAGGGCATCCGGTCGGTGAAGGAGACAGTGTTGTCGACGTGGTGGATGTGCCCGCCGGTGATGCCGAAGTGCGCCTCGATGCCGGGTGGGGCCAGCGGCACCGCGTCGGCGATCAGGTCGGCGGTGCCCGGGGCGTACCGCTCGACGATCCCGATGAGCCGGTCGGTGTAGCCGGGCAGTTCCGCGTCCCAGGTGGTGCCGGCCAACTCGTAGGGCACCGACTGGACGAACAGCGCCGACGAGTGGTGCCCGGCGGGGTCGGAGAGCGACGGGTCGACAGTCGTGTGCAGGTACCACTCGATCGTGGGCTCCGCCGGCAGCCGCCCGGCCTGCACGTCCGCCCACATGCCGCGCAGCGCGGTCATCGGTGAGGTGGTGTCCCCGCCGACAAGCGACGCCGAGCCGGGCAGCAGGTGGATTGTCGAGCCGAACGGGCTGGGCGCGTCCGCCGGCAGGCAGGCGAAGCGCGGCAGCCCGATGAGCGCCAGGTTGAGCTTCAGGGTGGTGCCGGGGCGGCGGACCGCCGCCATCCGATCGCCGAGTGGCGCCGCGAGCGCGCCGTCGGGCAACAGGTCCATCAGCCGGTACGGGTCACACGCGCCGAGCACCACCCGGGCGGCGACCTGTCGGCCGTCGGCAAGCACCACTCCGCTGGCCGCGCCACCGTCCAGGGTCACCGCGCGCACCGGCGTACCGGTCCGGATTGTCGCCCCGGCGGCACGGGCGGCGTCGGCGAACGTGCGGGAGACGGTGCCCATCCCACCCTCGGCGATCATCCAGGTGCCGCCCGACCCGGGTAGCCGGCACATGTTGTGCACGAGGAAGTTGTGGCCGGTGCCGGGGTCGTCCGGTCCGGCGTTGAGCCCGGACAGGCCGTCGGTGACCGCGTACATGCTGACAAGCAGTTCGGAGCGGAACTCGAACCGGGCCAGGTAGTCGGCGACCGAGCCCCGCACCAGGTCGACGAAGACCTGCCGCAGCGCCGGGCGGACATGCCGTTCGGCGGTCTCCTCGACGGTGAGTGGCTCGGCCAGCCAGGCGGGGGCGAGGTCCTCGCGCAGCGCGGCCAACTCGGCCTGCATGGCGTCGTCGGCGGCGACGTCGGCGGGGGAGAAGAACTCGGCGAGCTGCGCCCGGGTGGCGGCGGTGTCACTGCCGAAGAGCAGGTACGGCGAACCGGGGCCGCCCGGTGTGGGCAGGAAGTAGTGCGGGTCGCGGCGCAGCACCGGGATCCGTACGTCGAGTGTGGCGAGCAGTTCCGGGGGCATCAGCCCGAGCAGGTACGAGCCGGTGGAGTGCCGCAGCGCGGGCACCTTCGGGAACGGGTTCTCGGTGCGGGTCGCGCCGCCGATCACGTCGGCGGCCTCCAGCACGAGGACGTCCAGGCCGGCGCGGGCCAGCAGCACTGCGGAGACCAGACCGTTGTGCCCGGCGCCGACGATCACCACATCGGCGCGGGCCGGAATCTCACTGCTCATGCCGCCGCAGCCTAGTCCGCGGGTCGGCCCAGGTCACCCCTTCCGCCGGCTTCGGTGATCAAGAGGTTGGCGTGGTCCGGGCGCCACCTGTCGACGAACTCTGCGCCCACCGGCGCGGTAGGCGGAGGGTGAAGGTGGAGCCCTGGTCGGGGGTGCTTGTGGCACTGATCGTGCCGTGGTGGGCCTCGACGAGTTTGCGGACGATCGCCAGGCCGAGCCCTCTCCACCCCCTGATCAACCCGGCTGGGTCGGGCTGCGGGAGGCGCGGATGGTGCGCCAGCGGGAGAGGGCCAGGGTGGCGGAGTAGCCGGCCAGGACGATCACGTGGAACACGTACAGCCACAGGAGCACGGCCACGCCCGCGCCGATCTCGTCGAAGCCACCGAACGGCACGCCCAGGTCCAGCGGCAGGGAGGCGAACAGCACGAAACCGTGTAGGAACCCGGAGAGGTTGGCCGCCGTGAACGACCCGATGCCGAGGGTGGATAGCCAGTCCGGCGACGCCGGCCCGACCACCCGGAACACCCAGACCAGCACGGGGGTGAGCACCAGCCAGACCGCCAGGAAGGAGAGCACCACGCCGAGTACGCCGACCCAGCCGCCCTGGCGGACCAGGCGGGTGGTGAGCGGCAACGCCAGCAGGATCGACAGCAGCAGCGCGGGAGCCGGCGCGAGCAGCGGCAGCAACAGCAGTCGGCCGCGCCACCCCACCAGGTGCTCGTCGGTACGCGGCGCGGCAACCGACACGAACGCCCGGCGCAGCCCCTCGCCGTACAGCGACGCGGGCAGCAGCGAGGCCAGCGCCAGCAGCGGGGTCAACCGCACCCCGGCGTCGACGAGCGCGTCCACCGCCTGCGGTGCGCCGATCGCGGTGGGCAGGGCCTCCACGGCGTACGAGGTGAGCCGGCGAACCCGATCGGCTCCGGCGATGAGCGAGGTGAGCCAGAGGGCCAGCAGCGCCACCGGCACCACGGCGATCGCGCCGTAGAAGGTGATCGCGGCGGCGTGCAGTGACAGGTCCCGTCCGCGCACCGGACGGAACGCGGCACTGGTGATCCGTTTTGCGCGCTGCCATCCGTTGCCCATCGGGTCCTCCTTCCCTGTCGGCGCGGCCGTCACTCCTTAAGATCGCCTGTCATGACTGTTCTCACCACCGAACGTCTCATCCTGCGCGACTGGACCGACGATCCGGCGGACCTGGCCCGGATCTACGACATCTACTCCCGTCCCGAGATCACGCGCTGGTTGGCGGTGTCGCCCGGCCTGCCGATGACCGACCCGGCCCAGGCCGCCGAGCGGCTGCGGTTCTGGCGGGACCGGCACGCTGACGACGCCGGCCGGTACGGCACCTGGGCGATCGAGGTACGGGAGACCGGTGTGGTGGCCGGCACGGTGTTGCTCAAGCCGCTGCCGGGGACGCCGGAGACGCAGCTCACCGGTGACATCGAGACGGGCTGGCACCTGCACCCGGATTCGTGGGGTCACGGCTACGCCACCGAGGCGGCCCGCGCGCTGCTGGCGCGGGAGTTCGCTACCGGCACGCGGGAGATCTACGCGGTCGTGTCGCCGGGCAACGAGCCGTCGATGGCTGTCGCCCGGCGGCTGGGCATGACCCACGTGGGTCAGCGCACCGACTGGTACGGCGGCGAGTTGTTGGAGACGTTCGTCCTGACCGCGCCGAACGGCTGATCGACCGCCGGAGGCGGACGGTTTGGAGCCCCGCCGGGCAGTGGTGGCCGGACCGCCGGTCCTGAAGCCACCGCTGCTCGGCCAGAGCGCCGGACGTCAGCTCAGACGGTCGGCACCGGCGCCAAGGCCGCCGCGAGGGCCTCGGCGTTCTTCTTGTCCACTCGGGGGAAGGTCAGGGTGATGCCGTCTCCCGCGTCGCCGAAGGCGAGGCGCAGCAGGCTCACGACGCCCATCTTCGCCTCGGCGAGCGCGACGTGCTCCCGAGGTACCTCGCCGAGGACACCGGTGCCGGGTCCGCCGAAGAAGGTCTGCGGCAGGAAGATCAGTCGCCGGTCGGTGAGGACGACGAACTGCTTCTTGGTCCGCGCCAGCGCGTGGCCGACCGCTCCGGCACCGGCGGTGATCAGTCCCTGTGCGACGACCGTACCGAGTCGACCGGCCGAGAACTTCCCGACCAACGCCCGGGTCGCCGTGACCGGCTGTTCCCCGGGTTGCAGGATCGACGCCACCCGCTCGAACGCGCGCGCCTGAAGCTTCTGGTTCATGTGGTCCCCTCCGTGTGTGACCGTGATCGTCGCCGATGCTCGCGGAGTGGGGCACGCCGGGCCATCGGTCGATCAGTCGCATGATCATGGCGGTCGGCCATGGTCGGCGTCGGGTCACCCGCCGTGGCGGGCCGGCCCGCAGGGGCCGTCGTGGGCGTCGCGACGCCGGCACCGGCCGACTCCGTCGAGCCGGGCGTCACAGAACACTCGGGTACGCAGAAACTGCGCGTCCTCCTCGCTGAGCGTCGCCTCGCCGAAGTCGACGACGGCGAGGTGGCCGAGCGAGTCGCGCAGTGCCACGGCCAGCGCGGTGACCTCGTCGAGGCTGGTCAGCGTGGTCGGCAGGTGGATGATCCAGCGTGGCGCGGTCGCGATGCTCATGGCAGGATCACCGTTCCTCCCTCCACCAGGGTCTGGATCTGCCCGTCGGTCAGGCCGCGCTCGTGGAGGACGCGACGGCCCCAGCGGTGCAGCCGGCACGGGTGCCGAGCGTCGTCCTTGCGGCAGCGCTCGCCGTCGAGCCGTTGCTCGGGGCCGTGCACGGTGACCGCCCGCAGCGCGAACACGACGTCCTCTCTGGTCACGTAGGGCGGCAATGGCAGTTCGTCGGTCGGTTCCATGGCCGTCCCTCGGCTGGTTGTTCGTGGTTGCTGGTCATCAACGAGGGTCATTCCGATGCTGGCCCAACGCAATCTTTCGGAGCAGAATGCGAACCAAGGGATGAGGTGTCTTACGCGGCGACAGCCAGGGAGATGACGTGGACGACTCCGGCAGCACAGTCCCACGCAGGCAGCTCGGCAGATATCTGAGAGAGCTTCGCGAAAATGCCTACGTGACGGTTACCGCGGCGGCCAAGGAATTGGAATGGTCGGCACCGCGAATCTGGCGCTACGAGACCGGTCAGGTCTCCATGCACCCGAACGACGTGGCGGCCATGTGCCGGGTCTACGGCGCGTCCCCGGAGACGATCGAGACGATGCGGGCGCTGGCCCGGGAGACCAAGGCGCACGGCTGGTGGCACAGCTACGGCGAGGCGATCAAGGACTGGTTCAAGCTGTACGTCGGCCTGGAAGCCGCCGCGACGCGCATCCGTAAGTACGAGGCCGATCTCATCCCGGGGCTGTTGCAGACGGTGGAGTACATGACCGAGGTGATCGCCACCGACCACCCGCAGTTGGGCGAGCCGGAGCGTCAGGCGAAAGTCGACGTGCGGCTGCGCCGCCAACGCCTGCTGGCGCGGGCGATACCTCGCGCGCCGCGCCTCGACGTCATCCTGAGTGAGGCGGTGTTGCGCCGGCCGCTGCGCGATCGGGCGGCGATGGCCCGACAGCTGGAGTCGCTTGTGGTGTCGTCGCGGCAACACAACATCGGCATCCGGGTGTTGCCGCTCGACGCGGGGCTGGTGCGCTGGGCGCAGGCCGGCACCTTCACCATGCTCGACTTCCCGTCCGAGGTGCGCGAGCCGGAGCCGACCACGATCTACATGGACGGGCCGTGCGGCGCGGTCTACCTTGACAAGACCCACGAGATCGAGATCTACGAGGACGCCTGGCGCTCCCTCGGCGAGCGGGCGCTGGGCGTCGACGAGTCCCGCGAGCTGATCGCGGCGATAGCGAAGGAGATGACAGATGGTGCGTGACGGAATCTGGCGCACGTCGTCCCGGTCCGGTGGCGAAGGCGACTGCGTCGAGGTGGCGGGCTTCGCCGAGTCGGTCGGCGTACGCGACAGCAAGGACCGGCAGGGGCCGGCGTTGACCTTCACCCCGTCGGCCTGGACCGCCTTCGTCGCGGCAACCCGAACGGTCCGGTTGAACACCTCGCACTGAACCGGCCGACCTGTTTCGCGAGCAGCCATGACCTGGGAGACGCCACACCTCCGGTGCGATGACCATGGGTAGTGCGCTGGCAGGGTCACATCGTGTCCCCAAGGTTGTTCGAGATGTTGGGCCATCGCGGTGATGCGTGGACGGCCAGGGCTGCGCTCGACCTTCTGCCCGAAAACAGCGGTCCACGGGTGGAGGTGCTGCGCGGATGCGTCGTGATCACGCCGGGTTCCGACGTTGACCGGCGGACGGTTCAGCGGGAACTCGGCTACCTGCTGAGGCAGGCCGCCCGCCGGGCAGAGCTGTGGCTCTACCACGGGGTGAACGTCGTCTCGGCTGACGACCTCTTCATTCCGGACATCGCCGCACTGAAGGTCCCCGGAGGCGGGCGAACGGCGATGAACATCGCGCACGCGGTGTTGCTGGGGGAGATCGTTTCGCCGGGTAATCGGCGCAAGGACGTGATCGACAGACCCCGCGAGTACGCAGCCGTCGGAGTGCCGTTCTTCCTCCGAGTGGACCTGCGCAACCGGGTGCCGACCATGGCCCTGTTCGAGCTGGTCGACGAGGAGTACCGGCCGGTGGCCGCCGCCGCGGCAGGCAGCACCTTCGTGATGCGGGAGCCGTTCGAGTTTGCCATCGACCCAGCCGACCTGCTCGACGAGGAGGCGCTGCCGGCCGCAACCACCGGCGACTCGGCTGACGACCTCGCTTGATCGACACGGCTTTCTTGAAGTCGGGGTGTCCTGGTGTCGGGATGCCGCGACTTCCTTGAAGCCGAGTCGATCAAGCGCTGGTGCCGGGCCGGGCCGGGGGAGCCCGACGCCGGGGGCTGAGGCTCCCAGCGGGCGTTCAGTGACGGTGGGGGAGAATGGCCGCGTGACTTCCCCCCGCGACCTCGTTCTGCTCGGGTCCACCGGTTCGATAGGTACGCAGGCCATCGACATCGTCCGGCGCAACCCGGACCGGTTCCGGGTGGTCGCGGTGGGCGCGGGTGGCGGAAACGTCGAGCTGCTCGCCGCGCAGGCCCTCGAACTGGGCGTCGAGGCGGTCGGGGTGGCCAAGGCGTCCGCCGCGCAGGACCTGCAACTCGCGTTCTACGCCGAGGCGAGCCGGCGTGGGTGGGCCACCGGTGACTTCAAGCTTCCCAAGATCGTGGCCGGGCCGGACGCGATGACCGAGTTGGCCCAGTGGCCGTGCGACATCGTGCTCAACGGGGTGGTCGGCTCGCTGGGCCTCGCTCCTACGCTGGCCGCGCTGCGTGGTGGTCGTACCCTCGCGCTTGCCAACAAGGAGTCGCTCGTCGCCGGCGGCCCGCTGGTCAAGGCCGCTGTGACGCGGCCGGGGCAGATCGTGCCTGTCGACTCGGAGCACTCGGCGCTGGCCCAGTGCCTGCGGTCCGGGGCGCGTGGCGAGGTGCGGCGGTTGATCGTCACGGCCAGCGGCGGCCCGTTCCGGGGGCGGCGGCGTGACGAGTTGACGCAGGTCACACCGGAGCAGGCGCTCGCGCACCCGACCTGGAACATGGGCCCCGTCGTCACGATCAACTCGGCCACCATGGTCAACAAGGCGCTCGAGGTGATCGAGGCGCACGAGCTGTTCGACGTGCCCTATGCCGACATCACGGTGATGGTGCACCCGCAGTCGGTGATCCACTCGATGGTCGAGTTCGTGGACGGGTCGACCATCGCCCAGGCCAGCCCACCGGACATGCGGCTGCCGATCGCGTTGGGCATCGGCTGGCCGGACCGGGTGCCCGAGGCCGCCACCGCCGTCGACTGGACGGCCGCGCACACCTGGGAGTTCGCGCCGCTCGACGACGAGGCGTTCCCGGCCGTCGCCCTCGCGAAGGCCGCCGGGGAGGCCGGGCGCAGCCGCCCGGCGATCTACAACGCGGCGAACGAGGAGTGCGTGGCGGCGTTCGTGGCCGGCCGGCTGCCGTTCCTGGGAATTGTCGACACCCTCGAACGGGTGTTGGAGGACGCTCCGGACTTCGCCGAACCAGGTACCGTCGAGGACGTGCTCGCGGCCGAGTCGTGGGCACGCGCGCACGCGCAGGAGATCATCGCGGGTTCGGTGGAAGGAGCTTGATGTCGTACCTGCTCGGGGTGGTCCTCTTCGCCCTGGCCATTCTCGTCTCGGTGAGTCTGCACGAGGCGGGGCACCTGCTGACCGCCAAGATGTTCGGGATGAAGGTCACCAAGTACTTCGTCGGCTTCGGCCCCACCATCTGGTCGTTCAAGCGGGGTGAGACCGAGTACGGCGTCAAGGGCATCCCCCTCGGCGGTTTCTGCAAGATCGTCGGGATGACGCCGCAGGACGACGACGTCGAGCCAGGCGACGAGTCACGGGTGATGTGGCGTTACCCGGTCTGGAAGCGGACGATCGTGATGGCCGCCGGGTCGATCACGCACTTCGCGCTCGCCCTGATCACCATCTGGATCCTCGCCGTCTCCGCCGGCCTGCCCAACCCGGACTTCCCGACCACCGACGCGCAGGCCCGTCAGGAGCCGGCCGTCATCCGGCTCAGTGACTGCGTGGTGGCGGAGAACTCGGTGCGCGCCTGCGCCCCCGGCGATGCGGCCAGCCCTGCCGCCCAGGCGCAGTTGAAGAACGGTGACCGGATCACGGCGATCAACGGCACCCCGATCAACTCCTACGGCGACGTGCTCACCACGTTGCGCGGGCTCAAGCCCGGCGACACCGCGCAGATCGCGTACGTCCGCGACGGGCAGCCGGGCACCACCAGCACGGTGCTCGCACAGACTCAGCGTCCGCCGCTGGACAACCCGAACGGCACCGCCGCGCCGGTGGCCGCGCTCGGCGTCGGGCTCGTTCCCAGCACCCCCACCCGTGTGACGTACGGCCCGGTCGGCGCCTTCGGGGCCACCGCCGACTTCACGGGTGACCTGGCCGTCGGCACCGCCCAGGCGCTCCAGCGCCTCCCGCAGAAGGTCCCCGCCCTGTGGACCGCCCTCACCGGCGGCGAGCGTGACGTGGACACCCCGATCAGCGTGGTCGGCGCCAGCCGGCTCGGCGGCGAGGCGGTGGAGAACAACGCCTGGCTGGTCTTCTTCATGCTCTTCGTGTCGCTGAACTTCTTCATCGGCGTGTTCAACCTGCTGCCGCTGCTCCCGGTCGACGGCGGCCACATCGCCATCGCCTGGTTCGAACGGGCCCGCTCCTGGGTCTACGCGAAGATCGGCCGGACCGACCCCGGCCGGGTGGACTACCTCAAACTGATGCCCTTCACGTACGCGGTGATCCTGATCGGTGGCGCGTTCACGCTGCTGACCATCGCCGCGGACGTGGTCAACCCCATCACGCTCTTCTCAAGGTGAGTGCCTGAAGTGACAGCTATCAGTCTCGGTATGCCCGCCGTGCCGCCCCCGCCGCTCGCTCCCCGCCGGGCCAGCCGCCAGATCATGGTCGGTTCGGTGCCGGTCGGCGGCGGTGCGCCGGTGTCAGTGCAGTCGATGACCACGACCCTCACCTCAGACGTCAACGCCACGCTCCAGCAGATCGCCGAGCTGACCGCGTCCGGTTGCCAGATCGTCCGGGTCGCCGTGCCGTCCCAGGACGACGTCGAGGCGCTGCCCGCGATCGCCAAGAAGTCGCAGATCCCGGTGATCGCCGACATCCACTTCCAGCCCAAGTACGTCTTCGCCGCGATCGACGCCGGCTGCGCGGCCGTCCGGGTCAACCCGGGCAACATCCGGCAGTTCGACGACAAGGTCAAGGAGATCGCGGCAGCGGCCTCCGCCGCCGGTACGCCGATCCGGATCGGCGTCAACGCCGGCTCGCTCGACAAGCGGCTGCTGACCAAGTACGGCAAGGCCACCGCTGAGGCGCTCGTCGAGTCGGCGCTGTGGGAGTGCTCGCTGTTCGAGGAGCACGGCTTCCGTGACATCAAGATCTCGGTCAAGCACAACGACCCGGTCGTGATGATCCGCGCGTACCGGCAGCTCGCCGAGCAGTGCGACTACCCGCTGCACCTGGGCGTCACCGAGGCCGGCCCGGCCTTCCAGGGCACCATCAAGTCGGCTGTCGCCTTCGGTGCCCTGCTCGCCGAGGGGATCGGCGACACCATCCGGGTGTCGCTCTCCGCCCCGCCGGTCGAGGAGATCAAGGTCGGCAACCAGATCCTGGAGTCGCTGGGCCTGCGGGAGCGGGGCCTGGAAATCGTCTCCTGCCCGTCCTGCGGTCGCGCCCAGGTGGACGTCTACAAGCTCGCCGAGGAGGTCACCGCCGGTCTGGAAGGGCTGCCGGTGCCGCTGCGGGTCGCCGTGATGGGCTGCGTCGTCAACGGCCCGGGTGAGGCCCGCGAGGCCGACCTCGGCGTCGCCTCCGGCAACGGCAAGGGCCAGATCTTCGTCAAGGGCCAGGTCGTCAAGACGGTCCCCGAGGGGCAGATCGTGGAGACGCTCATCGAGGAGGCGCTGCGGATCGCCGACGAGATGGGCGCCGAGCTTCCCGAGGAACTGCGCGGGCTGGTCACCGGCCCGACAGTGACCGTCCACTGATCTTCCACATGGAGAAAGCGGCCGTTCCCCGGGTGGGGAGCGGCCGCTTTCGTCGTTGAGTCCGTGTCCGTGTCCGTGGCGCTGGTGTGGCCTCGGGTCACTCGGATTCGGCGAGGATCGCGTACAGCTTGCGGCGCGTCTCGTCGAGCACCTTGGCGGCCCGCTCACGCTGGTCGTCGGTGCCGTTCATCATGACCTGGCGCAGGGCGTTCATCGCCTGCGCGCCGGAGTCGCGGATGTCGTGCCAACTGCTCACCGTGCCTTGGGCGACGTCGGCCCAGGCCGGGGTCTGCGCGGCCTCGGCGGCTTCCGCCTGACCGGCCTCGCTCACCGTGAAGCGCTTCCGCCCGCCGCCGGACTCCTCCGTGCTGGCGACGATCACGCCCTCGTCCTCAAGTAGCTGGAGGGTCGGGTAGATCGACCCGGGGCTCGGCCGCCACGCACCGCCGGTGCGGGAGTCGATCTCCTGGATCATCTCGTAACCGTGCATCGGCCGCTCGGTGAGCAGGGCCAGCACGGCGGCCCGGACGTTGGGGCGTCGGCCCCGACCCCGGCCACGGCCGCGACCACCCCAGGGGCCGCCGTGTCCGTGCTCGTGCGGACCGGGCGGGATCGGTGGGAAGCCGAATCCGCGCATCCGAGCCTCGTGCATCGGGTGGTGCTGTCGATGGAACCGCATCGGGTTCATCCCTTCCTCGTACTGTCGCTGATGCATCAACGATATATCGGCAATGCATCGTCGACAACCCGTACTCTTGCATGCGACTGCTTCCCCCACCGGGCCCGGCCCGGGTCCTCACCCTCGGAACCCTCGTCAAGACCGTCGGCCGAGGGCTTGCTCACGTGACCGGGGAGGTGTGGCACTCCGCCGCCGGCTGGGGCATCTCCTTCGGGCTGGCCCCGGCGGGCTGGGGCGTACCTGGATGGCTGTTGCTTGGTGCCCTGTTTCTCCTGCTCGGCGCCCTGGTGCCCCCGGTTGTCCGGTGGGCCGGGCGGACCCGGCCGGCCAGCGGGCCGGCCGAGCCGGTGCCGGCCTTGTCACTCGACCGGCGAAGCGGGGGGTCGATCTGGCAGGCTGGTAGTCGTGCTGACGGTGCCGGTACGCCAACTGGGGGAATCGGAGCGCCGCGCGGTCGAGCGTCTACTCGACCATGACCCGTTCGCGGGCGCGCAGGTCGCCGAGCGGATAGCCGCGCGTGGGCTCTCCTGGTGGCGGGCCGAGGGCCGGATCCTGGGGTACGGTGCGCGCCGCAACCTGGAATCGCTGTGCTGGCTCGGCGGCAACCTCACGCCGGTGTTGGCTACCGACGCCGCCGTGGCCGCCTTCGCCGATCTGCTCGCCAGCGAGGAGCGGCTCTGCTCCTCCATCGTCGGCCGAGCCGATGCGGTGCTGGGGCTGTGGGACCGGCTCTCCGACACCTGGGGGCCAGCGCGGGACGTCCGCTCCAACCAGCCACTGCTGGTCACCGACACCATGCCACAGGTCCCGGTCGACCCGGAGGTGCGCCGGGTCCGCTCCGGCGAGGTCGACCGGCTCTTCCCGGCCGCGGTGGCCATGTACACCGAGGAGGTAGGCGTTTCCCCGCTGGCCGAGGACGCCGGGCGCAGCTACCGCCGGCGGGTGAACGACCTGGTCCGGTCCGGTCGGGCGTACGCCCGCTTCGTCGACGGCAAGGTCGTGTTCAAGGCCGAGTTGGCAGTGGTCACCAAGCGGACGGCGCAGGTCCAGGGCGTCTGGGTGGCACCGGAGTGGCGGGGTCGGGGGATCGCGACGGCCGCCATGGCGGCAGTGGTCCGCGACGCGCTGCTGCGGGTCGCCCCCACTGTCAGCCTGTACGTGAACGACTTCAATCTGCCGGCCCGCCGGGTCTACGAGCGCTGCGGCTTCCAGCCGATCGGCACCCTCGCCACAGTCCTCTTCTGACCGCGTACCTGAGCCGCGCGCCGTGGCTCCGCCGGCGGATCCTGGGCGATCTCCGCGCACCCGACAACGCGTTGTGGCCCGTCTGTGCACAGCCGAGTCCGGAAACGCCGTTGGCCGGCACCCCGGGTTGTGGGGTGCCGGCCAGCGGTCGGTGGTTGTGCGGTGGGGGTCAGCTGTTCCAGTGCTGGCCGACCAGGTCGGTGGCCTGCTGCTCCCACTGGGCGTACGCGTCCGGGTACGCCGAGACCTGCACGGTCTGCGCGGCGTCGGTCAGCGGCATGTCCTGCCACCGGTCAACCTGCTTCAGACCCTTGAGGAACGCGGTCGTCGAGTACTCGGGGTCGGTGATCTGCTCCGGCGTACCCCAACCACTGGACGGGCGCTGCTGGAACAGGCCCAACGAGTCGTGGTCGTTCCTGTCACCGAGGTGACCCAGGTTCTCCAGCTTCGACTCCTGCAGGCTCGTCGCGATCGAGATCACCGCGGCCCGCTCCGGCAGACCCGCCTTCTTCGTCGCGGCGATGATCGCCTTGACGTTCGCGGTCTGCTCACCGTTCAGGTCGATGTGGGACTGGTCGCCCTGCGGCTTCGGCGCGCTGGTCTGCACCGCCACAGCGGCGGGCTTGGCATCGACCGGGTTGGCGTGGGCGGCGATCGGACCGGCGAACACACCACCGGCGAACGCGAGACCAGCAACAGACAGCACGCTCTTACGGAAGATCGTGTTCATGGGGAAAGCTCCTTCGGGGGTAAGGACACCCGCCTGAGGGCAACGGATGTGAGCACCTCGTCCGGCGCTACAAAAACGGGGGAAAGTTTGGGGGTCGGCGGCCTGCGAGCGGGGGGCTCGCGGCGCCGGGGGGGTGTAACGACCCGGGGACCGTTGTCATTCCGGGGGGCGGCCCATCGGCTGGCACCCGGTGGAGCGGGGTGCTGGTCGGGCCTGAGTCCAGGTGTAACGACCTACGGACCGCTGTCATTCCGGGGGTGGCCGGTCGAGGCGACCTGGCCGTGGTGCTGCGATCGTCAGGGTGTGTAACGACCCCGGTCCGGCCATCATTCCGCCCCGCGGGCGCGAGCGGTCACCATCCACGGCTCGGTAACCGGACAAACTGCCCAGTTTGCCCGTGGCTGGATCCCTCAACCACGCCAATCCGGCGTGATCCACTCGGCTTCACGGAAGTCGCGGCATCCGGTGCGTTCTGACACCCCGACATCAATGAAACCGAGTCGATCACGCGGCGTCCGATGGCGCGTGGCGCGGCGGAGTCGTAGCCAGCCGGACAAAACGCCCGGATCGGGAGTCCGGGTGTGGCGGGAGTTTTCGGGACGTGGCGTCAGGTGTCGGCCGGGGATGGCTCGTGGGGTCGCCCGAGGTGGTCGCCCGCTCACCGCCGACGCCGGCGGCGGTGGTGGCCGGCGCCACCGGTCGGGGGATGATGCCCTGCTCAGGGCCGGAAATTCGGTTGAATCTGGGCGTCGGCGCCGCCAGGCTGAAGTCTCCGCCACCCCACTCCCGGAGGACTTCCATGCGCCTGCTCCGTGATCTGTGGGGCACCTCGGCACGTCGGATGACGATCGTGGCCGTCCTGATCGTGCTCGGCGCCGCCGGCCAGGCGGGCGCCTCGGCGCTGGCCGGTGCGGTGCTTGTGCACCGGTCGGCCGGTTTCTTCGCCGTGCTGGCCGGCGCGCTTGTCGCGGTGGTGCTCAGCGACCTGGCGGTGAGCCTGCTGATGGCCGGCCTGACCGCGGACTGGTCCGCCGACGTGCGCCGCCGGCTCTGCCGGGTCGCACTCGGGCAGGACCTGCCCACCCTGGAGACCACCCCGGTGGGTGAGCTGCTCGACCGGATCGACGGCGACGTCTACCAGGTGGCGTCGGCGATCCGTAACCAGGGCACCCGGCTCGCCCAGGGGCTCTGCGTCGGCCTGTTGTCGATGATCGTGGCGCTGGCCGTGTGGTGGCCGGCCGGGGTCGCGATGCTGCTGCTCACCGTGCTGCTCGGGGCTGGCCTGCGCCGGCCCACAGCCCGGATCGCCCCGGCCCGGATGCGCGAGGAGGAGGCCTGGTCCGACCTGGCCGCCGTGATGGAGGAGGCGGTCCACGGCCAGGACGACGTCCGCACCAGCCTGGCCCGGCCGTACGTGCTGCGGCTGTACGCCCGGCGGGCCGCCGCCGTGCTGTCCCGGGGCGGCGTGGTCTGGGTGTTGTCCGCCCGGGTGGCGACGGCGGCCACCGCGACGATCCGGGTCGGCATCGGCGTGGTGGTGCTCGGTGGGGCCTGGGCGTTGACCACCGACCGGATCGACGCCGCCCGGCTCACCGCCATCTGGTTGCTCGCCCTGGCGTTCGGGGCCACCGCCGAACATGTCAGCCGGATGGTGCCGGAGATCCAGGAGGCGCTCGGCGCGTGGGCCCGGGTGCGGTTGCTGCACGGGGCTCGGCAGGAGCCCGTCGGCGGCGCCAGCCCGACCGAGGGTGACCTGCGCATCCGCGACCTGACCTTCGAATACGAGGTGAGTGGCCCGGAGGGTGGCCGGGGGGCCGCGTTGCGGGGGCTCAGCCTCACCTTCGCGCGTGGCCGCTCGTACGCGCTCATCGGGCGGACCGGTTCGGGCAAGTCGACGTTGGCGAAGGTGCTCACCAGGGCGGTCGACGTGCCGACGGGCACTGTCTTCCTCGGCGGCACCGACCTGTGTGACCTCGACGTCGAGCAGCTGCGCCGGTGGGTGGCACTGGTGCCGCAGCGCACCGAGATCCTGGCCGGCACGCTCGCCGAGAACGTCGCGCTCTACGACCCCGAGCTGCTCGACGCCGCGGCGAGGGCACTCGACGAGTTGGGCCTGGCCGGCTGGATCGCCGAGTTGCCCGACGGGTTGGCGACCCGGCTGGGCGAGGGCGGACACGTGCTCTCCGCAGGCCAGGAGCAGCTTGTGGCGTTCGCCCGGATCCTGGTCCGTGACCCGCATGTGGTGATCCTCGACGAGGCCACCGCGCGGCTGGATCCGGTCACCGAGGCGCGGGTGCAGCGGGCCACCGAACGACTGCTGCGCGACCGGATCGGCATCGTCATCGCGCACCGGCTCTCCTCGGTGCGCCGCTGTGACGAGGTGGTGGTGCTTGCCGACGGCGCGGTGGTCGAGGCCGGTCCACTGCAGACGTCGACGCGTTTCGCCGAGTTGCTGGCCACCAGTCACGCCGCCGCGTACGCCGGCGCCGCACCGAGCGGCCGTACCGGCGCGGGCACCGACCTGCTGGTCGGGCCCGGCCCGGCCGAGGCCTGGCCGAGCGGGCCGACGAGCGAGCCGGTGGAGCAGGCCGGGC
Source organism: Micromonospora sp. NPDC049047 (assembly GCF_040649135.1). NCBI lineage: Bacteria > Bacillati > Actinomycetota > Actinomycetes > Micromonosporales > Micromonosporaceae > Micromonospora > Micromonospora sp. NPDC049047. The sequence continues at coordinate 174,898 of NZ_JBEZEY010000012.1, read as the reverse complement.
CGGCCGGGCAGGTCGGGCGGACGCGGGCCGACCCACCACCGCTGCCGCCGGTGCCGCCGGCCCGGACGCTGCGGGAGATCTTCCGGCTCTGTCTCAACGATCCCCGCTACGGGATGGCCGCGATCGGGTTGTTCCTCGGGCTCAGCCTGCTGGGGCTGGACGGGCCGGTGCTGCCGTGGCTCTGGGCCGACCTGGTCGACGGGACCGGCAACCCGTACCTGCCGGCGATCGGGATCGTGGCGGGGCTCCTGGTCACCCTGCCGCTGCCGTATTACACCCACGTCTGGTTCCCGCAGTGGTGGGTGCGGCAGATGTTGCGGATCGGTCTGCGTCTGGTGCACGGCCAGACCGGGCCGCGCCGGGTCAGCTCGCACACCCCGGCCGAGGTCGTGGCGCAGGGCGGCGACACCGAGCGGGTGGTCCAGCTCGCCGACAACGTGCTGGACCAGGCCGTCGCGCTGGTCCTGGTGGTCGCCATGACGGCGGTCACCGGCAGCGTCGTGCCTGGCCTGTTCTTCCTCGGCACGATGGTCGTCTCCGGGCTGGCCGCGACGCTGTTCGGGCCGAGACTCGAACGGGCGGCGCGGGCGACGGTGGCGGCACGGGCCGCCTTCGCGACGGCGCTGGTCTCCGCGCTCTCCGCGGCCCGCACGGTGAAGCTCGCCGGCGCTACCACCGCGGTGCTGCGCCACCTGGCGGACCTGGACGTGCTGCGCAGCGACCGGCAGCGGCGGGAGATCTCGGTGCAGGTGTGGGCGCGTTCCACGCCGTCGATGGCCAGCGGCCTGTTGCCGATCGGCGCGTGGGCGCTCTACCTGGGCGGCTCGCTGTCCGCCGGGGCGGTGCTGGTGGCCGTGTCCACGCTGGGCGCGGCGCGTTGGTTCGCCTGGACCACCGCTTCGCTGATCTCCCAGCTACCGTCGGCGCGCGTCTGGACGCGGCGTACGGCGGCGATGACCGGGGTGAGCGCGTACTCCGCCGGGGTTCCGGCTGTCGACCTGGCCGCCGGGACGGCGCCCGCGCCGACACCCGCGCCGCGGCATCCGCTGCGCCGGCTGGAGTTGCGCGGCTTCGGGGTGGTGCACTCCGACGGTACGGTGGCCGTCCGCGACGTGGACCTGACAGTGCGGCGGGGGCAGTTGGTGCTCGTCGTCGGGCCGGTGGGTGCGGGCAAGTCCTCGCTGCTGCGGGCGCTTGCCGGGATCGTGCACCACACCGGTGAGCTGGCCTGGAACGGCGACCCGGTCACCGAGCCGGAGCTGTTCCTGCGACCCAACCAGGTCGGCTACGTCGGCCAGTTGCCCCGGGTGCTGTCCGGCACCGTCGCCGACAACATCGCGCTCGGGCACCAGGTGGACGCGGCCGGCGCGGTGAGCACCGCCCAGCTCGACCACGACCTGGCCGCAGCCGGCGGTGGGCTGGGTCTGCTCATCGGGCACAAGGGCACCCGGCTCTCCGGCGGGCAGTTGCAGCGGTTGGCGCTGGCCCGCGCGCTGGCACCGCGTACCGAACTGCTCGTCGCCGACGACGTGTCGTCGGCGCTGGACGTCACCACCGAGCTGGCGCTGTGGCAGGCGTTGCGCGAGCACGGGGTGACGGTCGTCGGTTCGACGGCGAAGCGCGCGGCGCTGGTGCGGGCCGACCACGTGGTGGTGTTGCTCGGCGGGGCGGTCGCGGCCCAGGGCAGCTGGCAGGACCTGGAGGGCGACTGGTCACACCTGGCCGGCTGAGCGGTCGGGCGGCTGCCGAGGTTACGGCAGCCGCCCGACCGACGTCGGTGTCAGTAGGCGCGGGCGTACTGGTCGGGTCCGCGGTACGCGACGCCGAGCTTCGCGGCGGCCCGGCGCGGCCAGTACGGGTCGCGCAGCAACTCCCGGCCGAGCAGCACCAGGTCGGCCTCCCCGCCCGCGATGATCTGCTCGGCGTGCTCCGGCTCGACGATCAGACCCACCGCGCCGGTGGGCACCCCTGCCTCGCGGCGGATCTGGGCGGCCAGCGGCACCTGGTAGCCGGGGCCGAGCGGGACGCGCTGGTCGGCGCTGACGCCACCGGAGGAGGTGTCGACCAGGTCGACGCCGACGCCGGCCAGCTCAGCGGCGAGCACCACGCTGTCCTCGATCGTCCAGCCGCCCTCGACCCAGTCGGTGGCCGAGATGCGGGTGAGCACCGGCACGTCCTCGCCGACCGCCGCGCGTACCGCGCGGGCCACCTCAAGTGTGAGCCGCATCCGGGCGGCCCGGTCGCCGCCGTAACCGTCGGTGCGGTGGTTGGTGAGCGGCGAGAGGAACTCGTTGAGCAGGTAACCGTGCGCGGCGTGGATCTCCACGGCGGCGAAGCCGGCGGCCAGCGCCCGTTCGGCGGCGGCCGCGAACGCCTCGACCACGCCGGCGACGCCGGCCTCGTCGAGGGCGGTCGGCGTCCGGTAGCCGGCGGTGAACGGCTGGGAGCCGGGCGCGACTGGCGTCCAGCCGCCCTCGGTGTCCGGCACACCGCCGCGCTCCGGTGCCCACGGCCGGTACGTGGACGCCTTGAACCCGGCGTGCGCGAGCTGCACGGCGGGCACCGCGCCGTGGGCGGCGACGAACGCCGTCACCGGTCGCCAGGCGTCGACGTGGGCACCGGACCACAGCCCGGTGTCCTGGGGGCTGATCCGGCCCTCGGGGAGTACTGCGGTCGCCTCGGTCATCACCAGACCGGCACCGCCGACCGCGCGACTGCCCAGGTGGATCAGGTGCCAGTCGGTGGGCAGACCGTCGGGGCCGGCGGAGTACTGGCACATCGGCGCCATGGCGACCCGGTTGGGCAGGGTGACCGCGCGCAGGGCCAGGGGGGTGAACAGGGAACTCATGGGGGTCATCCTCTCGGAGACGACGACAGGCCCCCTGGGGGAGGGGCCTGTCGTCGGTGTACTCGGGTCAGGCGGGAAGAGGACTCAGCTCGGGGCGGGTCTCCACTACCGGCTCCGGCTCAATCAGGTCACGCCGACCGGCGGACTCGTACGCGACCCGGTCGAGGGTGCCCTCGCGGGCGGCGACCACTGTCGGCACCAGGGCCTGCCCGGCCACGTTGGTGGCGGTGCGGATCATGTCCAGGATCGGGTCGATGGCCAGCAGCAGACCGGCGCCCGCCAGCGGCAGGCCCAGCGTGCTGAGGGTCAGGGTGAGCATCACGATCGCGCCGGTCAGGCCGGCGGTCGCCGCCGAGCCGACCACCGAGACGAACGCGATGAGCAGGTAGTCGGTGAGGCCGAGCTGCACCCCGAAGACCTGGGCCACGAAGATCGCGGCGAGCGCCGGGTAGATGGCGGCGCAACCATCCATCTTCGTGGTGGCGCCGAACGGCACCGCGAACGAGGCGTACTCGCGGGGAACGCCGAGCCGCTCGACGGAGCGCTGCGTCACCGGCATGGTGCCGACCGAGGAGCGGGACACGAAGGCCAGCTGGATCGCCGGCCAGGCGCCAGCGAAGAAGCGCAGCGGGTTGAGCCGGCCGGCGAGGACCAGCACCAGCGGGTAGACAACGAACAGCACTATCGCGCAGCCGACGTACACGGCTGTGGTGAACTTCGCGAGCGGGGCCAGCAGGTCCCAGCCGTACGAGGCGACGGCGTTGCCGATCAGGCCGAGGGTGCCGATCGGGGCGAGCCGGATGACCCACCAGAGGGCCTTCTGCACGATCTCCAGCAGGGCGCGGTTCAGTGCCACGAACGGTTCGGCGGCGTCACCGACGAGCAGGGCCGCGGCACCGATGACGACGGCGAGGAAGACGATCTGCAGGACGTTGCCCTCGACGAACGCGCCGACCGGGTTGGTGGGCACGATGCCGGTGAGGAAGTCGGTCCACGAGCCGGTGTTCTTCGGCGGTGTCGCGCCGCCCAGGTCGAGGGTCACGCCCTTGCCCGGGTTGGTGAGCAGGCCGAGGCCGATGCCGATGCTCACCGCGATCAGCGCGGTGATGCCGAACCACATCAGGGTCTTGAGGGCGAGCCGGGCGGCGTTGGCCACGCCGCGCAGGCTGACCACGCTGACCACGATGGCGGTGAAGACAAGCGGCGGTACGGCCAGCTTGAGCAGTTGGACGAAGAGGCTGCCGACGGTGTGCAGAGTGCTGGTCAGCCAGCTCACGTCGTTGGAGCGGGCCACGAAGCCCAGCGCGACGCCGAGCACGAGGCCGAGCAGGATCTGCACGGAGAAGGGGATTTTGCGCAGGCTGAGGGGCATGAGGAAGTTATCCAATTGTCCGGTCTGATCGGGGCAGGCGTGGAAGCGCAGCTAGCCCGGACAGATGCCGCTGGCCTGTAGTCGGAGATCGACATACAGGCGGACAGTGAGGCCCCAGACATTGGTCATCGCTAGGCGAGGTTACGCCTGTTCCGGCTCAATGGAAGGGGCTATCGGGGTGAGGCTCCTTACAGCGGCCGTCAATCCGTCACGAAGGGGCACTTCCTCGCCCGCGGGCCAGGGCGAGGGTGGTCGCGGTGGCTATGCCCCACACAACGGCCAGGACGAGGACCAGCCGTTCCAGCACGCCCACGAACGTGCCCCGGCCGAGGACCAGCATCGCCAGCCCGACCGTCGCGCAGAGCGGTAGCGCCAGCGCGGCGGCCCCGCCGGCCAGCCAGCGCACCGCCGGACCAGCCGATCCGGACGCGGCGAGCGCGAGCATCGCGAAAACCACAGACGCGGTGGCCGCGATGCTCGCGCCGCCGTGCACCAGATCCGCTGTCGTGGCTCGCTCGAAGGGCGGCAGCGGACAGCCGGCGGAGCAGGTCACCGCCCCGGACACCGCCGCGAACACCGCACCGGTGGCGAGCAGCGCCGGTGCCGCCGCCCACACCCCGGGTGGCAGCGCGGCACCGATCAGCAGCAACGCGGCGGCCAGCGCGAGGATCCCGATCCGGTACGTCGCGGCGTGCCCACTGCCGGCGATACCGGCCTCGCTGACGTACCCGGTGAGACCGGGACCGGGACCGGCGACCACGGCGACCGTCACCGCCACCGCACCGGCAAGCGCACAACCCGCCGCGGCGGCACCGGCGGCCCGGCGGGCGACGTCCGCGCCGGCCCTCGGCGCGGTCGTGGTGCCGGAACGGCCCGGCTCAGCCACGCCCGTGCGGCGTGCGCCAGCCCGACTCGTCCGGCCCCAGCGGCACGATGCCGGTGGGGTTGATCTCCCGGTGGGTGCCGTAGTAGTGCCGCTTGATGTGGTCGAAGTCCACAGTCTCGCCGAAGCCCGGGGTCTGGAACAGGTCCCGGGCGTACGCCCACAGGACCGGCATCTCGGTCAGCTTGCTGCGGTTGCACTTGAAGTGGCCGTGGTAGGCGGCGTCGAAGCGGACAAGCGTGGTGAACAGCCGCACGTCGGCCTCGGTGATCGCGTCACCCATCAGGTACCGCTGCCCGGCCAGCCGCTCGGAGAGCGCGTCCAGTCGGGCGAAGAGCGCCCGGAACGCCTCGTCGTACGCCTCCTGCGAGGTGGCGAACCCGCACCGGTAGACGCCGTTGTTGACGTCGTGGTGGACCTCGGCCATCAGCGCGTCCATCTCCGGGCGCAGCGCGACCGGGTACAGGTCGGGTGCGCCGGGCGCGTGCAGTGACCGCCACTCGGTGGAGAAGTCGAGGGTGAGCTGCGGGTAGTCGTTGGTGACCACCCGACCGGTAAGCGTGTCGACAAGCGCCGGCACTGTCACCCGGCCGGTGTAGTCCGGGTCGGTGGCCAGGTACGCCTCGGAGAGGAAGCTGACGCCGAGGACCGGGTCGAAGCCGTCCGGGTCGAGGGCGAACGCCCAGCCCCGCTCGTCGCGGATCGGGTCGACGGTGCCCAGCGAGATCGCGTCGGTCAACCCGAGCAGGCCGCGCACGATCCTCGCCCGGTGTGCCCACGGGCAGGCCCGGCACCAGATCAGCCGGTACCGGCCGGCCTCCAGGGGCCAGCGGTCCTGCTCGTCCGGGCCGCCGCCGGGCGGGGAGGTCGAGTCGGCGGTGACCCGCCCGGTGAAGCGGTTGGGCTGGCGGACGAACGCGCCGCCGCCACTGGTCTCTGCGCTGAACTGGGCCCGAGCCATGCCGTCAACCTATCCGTTGCCGGCGCGGATATCCTGGCGGCCGGCAGCCCCCGCGACCCGGTGGGCGCCCCCCACCCCCCGCCGTCTGCACCCCGAAGGACTCGCGATGACCGTGGCATACCTGGTGGCCGGTGTCCGCACCCCGATCGGCCGGTACGCGGGCGCGCTGGCCCCCGCCCGCCCCGACGACCTGGCCGCGCACGTGATCCGTGAGCTGGTCGCCCGCCAGCCGTCGGTGGACTGGGCGCGGGTGGACGACGTGGTGCTCGGCTGCGCCAACCAGGCCGGTGAGGACAACCGCAACGTGGCCCGGATGGCGGCGCTGCTGGCCGGCCTGCCGCAGGAGGTGCCGGGCAGCACCGTCAACCGGCTCTGCGGCTCCGGGCTGGACGCCCTCGCCACCGCGGCCCGGGCCATCGTGGCCGGCGACGCGGAGTTGATGATCGCCGGTGGGGTGGAGAGCATGAGCCGGGCGCCGTTCGTGATGCCGAAGGCGACGTCGCCGTATTCCCGGTCGGCCGAGGTGTACGACACCACACTGGGCTGGCGGCTGGTGAACCCGTTGATGCGCGACGGGTGGGGGGTCGACTCGATGCCGGAGACGGCGGAGAACGTGGCCGCCGAGTACGGCGTCAGCCGGGCCGAGCAGGACGCCTTCGCGTACCGCTCCCAGCAGCGTGCGGCCAAGGCGCAGGCCGACGGCCGGTTCGCCGAGGAGATCGTGGCGGTATCCGTGCCGGCCGGTCGCCGGGAGACCCGGTTGGTCGCTGTCGACGAGCACCCCCGGGAGACGTCGCTGGAGAAGTTGGCAGCGCTGCCCACCCCGTTCCGCGAGGGCGGCACCGTCACCGCGGGCAACTCCTCGGGCGTCAACGACGGCGCTGTCGCGCTGCTGGTGGCCAGCGAGGCGGCGGTGCACCGGTACGGCCTCACCCCGCTGGCCCGCGTCAGCGGTGCGGCGGTGGCCGGTGTGCCGCCCCGGATCATGGGGATCGGCCCGGTGCCGGCCACCCGCAAGCTGCTCGCCCGGCTCGGCGTCGAGGTGGGCGACCTGGACGTGGTGGAACTGAACGAGGCGTTCGCCGCGCAGTCCGTGGCGGTGCTGCGGGAGCTGGGTCTGCCGGTGGACGCCGACCACGTCAACCCCAACGGCGGGGCCATCGCGCTCGGGCACCCGCTCGGGGCCAGCGGCGCACGGCTGGCGCTGACGGCCGCCCTGGAGCTGCGTCGCCGTGGCGGTCGCCGGGCGTTGGCCACCATGTGCATCGGCGTCGGTCAAGGCATCTCGCTGTTGCTGGAGTCAGCCGCCTAGAGTGGTCCACACCACACGACCCGCGGGTCGGCCGGTGCTCGCGTACGCCTGCCGGCGCCGTCCCGCGCCGCGGCGATGAACTGGGGAGCACGCTGATGCCGGATGGACTGCCTACCGAGATCGATCTGACCAGGCCCAGCGCGGCCCGGGTGTACGACTACTTCCTGGGCGGGGCGCACAACTTCGAGATCGACAGGCAGTTGGCCGAGCAGATCGCCAGCATGACCCCGAATCTCGCCGCCACCATGCGTTCCGGCCGGGAGTTCCTGCGGCGGGCCGTGCGGGTGCTGCTCGACGCCGGCATCGACCAGTTCCTCGACATCGGCTCCGGAATTCCCACCGTCGGCAACGTGCACGAGGTGGCCCAGGCGGTCAACCCGAAGGCCCGGGTGGTGTATGTCGACATCGACCCGGTGGCCGTCGCGCACAGCCGGGAGTTGCTCGCCGGCAACGAGCTGACCGGCGTCATCCACGCCGACCTGCGCGAGCCGGAGCGGATCCTCGCCGAGACCCGGCAACTCGGGCTGATCGACTTCAGCCGGCCGGTGGGCATCCTGCTGGCCGGGGTGGTGCACTTCGTCCCGGACGGCGACCGGCCCGAGGAGATCCTGGCCACCCTGCGGGCCGTCGCGGCGCCGGGCAGTTTCCTGGTCGTCTCGCACAGCACCTTCGAGGACCAGCCGCAGGAGATGCTCGACGCCCAGCGGCTCTCGGCGCGTACGGCCACCGAGATCACCCTGCGTTCCCGGGCACAGGTCACCGGCTTCTTCGGCGACTGGACGGTGCTCGAACCGGGTGTGGTGCACATGCCACTCTGGCGTCCCGACTCGCCGTCCGACGTGGACGATCACCCGGAGCGGTTCGGCGCCTTCGGCGGCGTCGCCCGGTACGACCAGCCCGCCGGCTGACCGACGTGGCCGCCGTCGGGGACTCCGCCGGGGTCGACGCCGGCCGGGCCGACGTCAAGGGGTTCGCAGCCGACTGGGCCCGCGCGGTACGCCGCCTCGGGTTCGTGCCACTGAGCGCGGCCGAGACCGAGCGGCTGCTGCTGGCGCACACGATCCGGCTGGCCCAGGCGGTGCGGGCCGAGCCGTTCAGTGCCCTCCCCGCCACCGAGGTCGGGCGGGAGTTGGTGCAGGCGCACCTCGCCGAGCCGGAGGCGCTGAGCTGGACGCTGCACGCCCTCGGGGTGGACTTCCCGCGCCGGGTGCTGAGCGCCGTCGACCGGCCGGCGGACCTGGCCGATCGGATCGCGGCGGTGCAGGGCGGACTCGCCGCCGGGTACGCCGGTGCGCTGCGCGACCGTACCTTCAGCCAGCAGGAGCGGATCGCCAGGTCGGCCTGGCAGGCGCGGGACGAGGTCGAGCAGGCGCTGCGCGACAGCGAGGCCCGGTTCCGGGCGGTCTTCACCGGCGCGGCGATCGGGATCGGCATCGCCGGCATCGACGGCCTGATCATCGACGTCAACCACGCGTTCGCCGACATGCTCGGCTACTCGATCGCCGAGTTGCGGGGGACGAACGTGTCGGCGTTGTCCCACCCCGACGACGCCGCCGGGATGTGGGAGCTGTACCAGGAGCTGATCGAGGGCAAACACGACGCGGCCCGGGTGGAGAAGCGCTACCACCGCAAGGACGGCTCGGTGGTCTGGACGGACCTGGCCGTCTCACTGATCCGGCACGGTGACGGTCGACCCCGGTTCACCGTGGCGATGATCGAGGACATCACCCAGCGGCACGAGCTCCAGCAGCGGTTGCGTTTCCAGGCGCTGCACGATCCGTTGACCGGGCTGCCCAACCGGACGTTGTTCTTCGAGACGCTGGGTCGGGTGCTCGGTGACGCGGCGGGCGGCCGGCGGGTCGGGGTGTGCTTCCTGGACCTGGACGGCTTCAAGGCGATAAACGACAGCCTCGGCCACGACCTCGGTGACCAACTGCTCGTGACGATCGGGCACCGGCTGACCGCGTGCGTGGCCGACCACGGCCACCTGGTCGCCCGGATGGGTGGCGACGAGTTCGTGATCCTGGTCGACGGCGGCGACGACATCGACGACGCGGTGGCCGTCGCGGAGGCCGCGCTGGCCGCCGTCGCGGTCCCGGTGCACGTCGGTGACCACCAGTTCGCCGTGTCGGCAAGTGTGGGGATCGTGCAGTGCCCGGCCACGGAGACCACCGCATCGGAGCTGATGAAGGCCGCCGACACCACGCTCTACTGGGCCAAGGCGGCGGGTCGGGGCCGGTGGGCGGTCTACGACCCGGAGCGCGGCGCCCGGGACATCGCCCGGTCGGCGCTGATCGCCGGCCTGCCGGCCGCACTCGACCAGGGTGAGTTCGTGCTGCACTACCAGCCGATCGTGTCCCTGTTGGAGGGTCGGATGCTCGCGGTGGAGGCGCTGGTCCGCTGGGAGCACCCGGAGTTGGGCCTGATCGGGCCGGACCGGTTCATCGACCTGGCCGAGGAGACCGGCCTGATCGTCCGACTCGGCGAGTGGGTGTTGCGGCAGGCCTGTCATGACGCCGAGCGGTGGTGGCGGGACTTCCCGGACGCCAGGTTGGTGGTGAGTGTCAACCTCGCCGCGCGCCAGGCCGACGACCCGGCGATCGTGGACACCGTGGCCGACGCGCTGCACACCAGCGGGCTGCCCGCCGAGTTGCTTCAGCTGGAGCTGACCGAGAGCGCGGTGATGGGCAGCGCCGATGAGCCGCTACGCAGCCTGCACCGACTGGCCGCGCTCGGCGTCCGGTTGGCCGTCGACGACTTCGGCACCGGTTACTCGAACCTCGCGTACCTGCGGCGGCTGCCGGTGCACTGCCTGAAGCTGGCCGGCCCGTTCGTCGAGGGCATCCGGGCCGACGGGGCCGACGTGGCGGCCGACCACCGCGACGAGCGGATCGTCGACGCGTTGGTCCGGCTGGCGCACGCCCTGGAGCTGTGGGTCACCGCCGAGGCGGTGGAGACCGGGGTGCAGGCGGAGCGGCTGCGGGCGCTGCGCTGCGACACCGGGCAGGGCCGGTACTTCGGCGCCCCGGCCCCGGCCGACGCGATCACCGCTCGGCTCCGCGGCGGGGCGACAGCGTGAGCGGGGGAGCGCGACGGTTCGGTAAGCACCGCTGGCGGCGATGGAAGGTGGCGAGGTGAGTCTGACGGACTCGCAGACCGTGGTGACGGTGGTGGCCGGGCTGGCCATCCTGGCCGGGTTGGCCGGCGTGGTGGTGCCCGGCCTGCCGGCGCTGCCGCTGTGCTGGGGTGGTGTGCTGCTCTGGGCGGTCTTCGGCGCCGCGGGCGTGGGTGGCTGGGCCGTGTTCGCCGCCGCCACGGTGGTCGCGGCGGGCGGCACCGTGATCAAGTACGCGTGGCCCGGCCGGAACCTGAAACGCACAGGTGTGCCGACGTCCACCCTGCTCGCCGGTGGGGTGCTCGGCATCGTCGGGTTCTTCGTGGTGCCGGTCGTGGGGCTGGTGCTCGGCTTCGTCGGCGGGGTGTGGGCGGCGGAGCGACTGCGGCTCGGCAGCAACCAGCTCGCCTGGCCGTCCACCGTCCAGGCGATCAAGGCAGCCGGGCTGTCGATGCTCGTCGAGTTCACCGCAGGTCTGGTCATTGCCGCGCTGTGGCTGGCCGGCCTGCTGCTGACCTGACCCGCGACCCTCGGTCGGACGAGTTCGGGCGGTACGCAGGCGGCACGGCCCGGTCGGGAATGCTCGTCGAGTTGCCCGCCGGGCGGCCGGGCTCGTCGTGACGGGTCGGGGGCGCGGGGCACCTGCCGGGCACGGCGGAGCGCCGCACGGAGAGAGAGGTTGTGCCCCGCGCCGCCGCGGTCCGGGCGGTCCGAGCGCCCGGGGGTAAGCCCTGCGATCGGGCCTGGTCACGGGCTCAAGGATGCGGGCGGGGTGGCCGCCGGGGCAACACAATTAGCCGCCGGCGGCGACATTCCCGCCGCGCGTGTATTGACCGCCTTGATCGGCCGGGACGACACTTTGCGCACTCGCACGCGGAACCACCTCAGGGAGGTGTGCAGTGGCAACGACACCTGTGCCAACCGCCGAGCAACCGATGGACGACGACGCCCGACGGCTCGCCGAACTCGGCTACAAACAGGAGCTGCGCCGCAAGTGGAGTGGCTTCTCCAACTTCGCCATCTCGTTCTCGATCATCTCGATCCTGGCCGGCTGCTTCACGACCTTCGGCCAGGCGTGGAACAACGGCGGGCCGGTCGCCATCTCCTGGGGCTGGCCGCTGATCTCGCTGTTCATCCTGATCATCGGCTTCTGCATGGCCGAGCTGGTGTCGGCGTACCCGACCGCGGGCGGGATCTACTGGTGGGCGGCGACAATGGGTCGCCCGGTGCACGGCTGGTTCACCGGCTGGTTGAACCTGATCGGTCTGGTGGCGGTCACCGCCTCGGTCGACTACGGCTGCGCGACGTTTCTCAACCTCACCCTGTCGGCGCTCTTCGACGGCTGGGCCGGGACGCTCCGGCAGGCGTTCGTGCTCTTCGTGGTCATCCTGATCCTGCACGGCCTGATCAACATCTTCGGACACCGGATCATCGACGTACTCCAGAACGTCTCGGTCTGGTGGCACGTGGCCGGCGCGGCAGTGGTGGTCGCCATCCTGGTCCTGGTGCCCGACAACCACCAGAGTTTCCAGTTCGTGTTCACCGAGCGCTTCAACAACTCCGGCTTCGGCGACGGGGACATCGGCGGGCTGACGTTCTGGTTCTACGTGCTGCCGCTCGGTTTCCTGCTGACCCAGTACACGATCACCGGCTTCGACGCCTGCGCGCACGTGTCCGAGGAGACCCGGGGTGCGTCGCAGGCCGCCGCGCGGGGGCTGTGGCAGTCGATCTTCTATTCGGCGGTGGGCGGCTGGATCCTGCTGCTGGCGTTCCTCTTCGCGGCCACCGACGTCGAGGCGGTGAACGCGGCGGGCGGCTTCTCCGGTGCCATCTTCGAGTCCGCGCTGACGCCGGTCTTCTTCAAGATCGTCATCATCATCTCCACAATCGGGCAGTTCTTCTGCGGGATGAGCTGCGTGACGTCGATGAGCCGGATGGCGTACGCGTTCAGCCGGGACCGGGCGGTGCCGGGGTGGCGGCTCTGGTCGACGGTCGACCGCAACGGCACCCCGGTCAACGCGATCATCGGCGCCACACTGGCCGGCCTGGTGCTGACCCTGCCGGCGCTCTACGAAAGCGCGGCCGGCATTCCGATCGCCTTCTACGCGGTGGTCTCGGTCGCGGTCCTCGGGCTGTATCTGTCCTTCCTCATCCCCATCGCGTTGCGGCTGCGGATGGGCGAGAGGTTCGTGCCCGGCCCGTGGACGCTGGGGCGCAGGTACAAGCTGCTCGGCTGGATCGCGGTGATCGAGATCGCCATCATCGCCGTCTACTTCGTGCTGCCGATCGTGCCCGCCGGGGTGCCCGGCAACGACGGGTTCACCTGGTCGGCGGTGAACTACGCGCCACTCGCCGTCGGCGGGGTGCTGCTTGTCGTCGCCGTCTGGTGGTACGCCTCGGCCCGCACCTGGTTCACCGGTCCGGTGCGTACCGTCGAGGAACCGGTGCCGGCGGTCGACCCGGCGCCGGTCGACGGCCCGGCCTGACCCGGACCCGGCGGGGCGTGTTGTTGCTGCCGTCCCGCCGGGTTTGCCGCCCACCGCGCCCGGGGCATTGACGGTGATCCGGTTTGCCAGTAGACCTTGGTGATGGAGGCCCGCGCATGAGGAAAGCTCCGTTCACGCTTGAACAACTGCGGGTAGCCGTCGCCGAGGGCGAGATCGACACGGTGGTGCTCGCCCTTGTCGACATGCAGGGCCGGTTGCAGGGCAAACGGTTCCACGCGCCCTTCTTCCTGGACCAGGTGGTCGAGCACGGCAGCGAGGGCTGCAACTACCTGCTCGCCGTGGACGTCGACATGAACACCGTCGACGGGTACGCGATGTCGAGCTGGGAACGCGGCTACGGCGACTTCGCGATGGTGCCGGACTTCGCCACCCTGCGCCGGATGCCCTGGCAGCCGGGCTCCGCGTTGCTGCTGGCCGACCTGACCTGGCTGGACGGCTCCGGCGACGTGGTCGCCTCGCCCCGACAGATCCTGCGCCGACAACTGGACCGGTTGGCCGGGCACGGGCTGACCGCGTACGCCGGCACCGAGCTGGAGTTCGTGCTGTTCCGCGACTCGTACGAGGACGCCTGGCGGCGTGGCTACCGCGACCTCACCCCGGCGAACCAGTACAACGTGGACTACTCGCTGCTCGGCACCGCCCGGGTGGAGCCGCTGCTGCGCCGGATCCGCACCGAGATGGCCGCCGCCGGCCTCACACCGGAGAGCGCCAAGGGCGAGTGCAACCTCGGCCAGCACGAGATCGCCTTCCGGTACGACGAGGCGGTGGCCTGCGCCGACCACCACGTCATCTACAAGAACGGCGCGAAGGAGATCGCCGCCCAGGAGGGGATGGCGATCACCTTCATGGCCAAGCCGAACGAGCGGGAGGGCAACTCCTGCCACATCCACTTCTCGCTGCGTGACACAAACGGTGACTCGGCGATGCTCGGCGACGGGCCGGCGCACCTGTCGCAGACCGGCCAGCGGGTGCTCGCCGGGCTGCTCGCCACCATGCGGGAGTTCAGCCTGCTGTTCGCCCCGAACATCAACTCCTACAAGCGTTACCAGCCCGGTTCGTTCGCCCCGACGGCGCTGCGCTGGGGCGTGGACAACCGCACCTGCGCGCTGCGGGTGGTCGGGCACGGGCAGGGCATGCGGGTGGAGAACCGGGTGCCCGGCGCGGACGTCAACCCGTACCTGGCGATCGCCGGGCTTGTCGCGGGTGCCCTGCACGGCATCGAGCGGGAGCTGGAGTTGGGCGAGGAGTGCACCGGCAACGCGTACGACGACCCGCAGGCCGAGCGGGTCCCCAGCACCCTGCGCGACGCCCTGGCCCTCTGGGAGGCGTCCAGTGTGGCGCGAGAGGCGTTCGGCGCGGAGGTGGTCGCCCACTACGCCAACCAGGCGAGGGTGGAGCTGGCCGCCTTCGACGCCGCGGTGACGGACTGGGAGTTGACCCGTGGCTTCGAGCGCCTCTAAGGACCCGCCCGGGGATGCCCGCGTCGATCATGGACTTGTGGTGACCGAAGTGCGGTGGATTGCGGCTTTTGTGGGGCACCACAACTCCATGATCGACGGCGAGGGGCGGTGGGGGCGTGGCTTTGGTTGTTGATCCGGCTTCTGGGGTTGGGTTTCGGGAGGTTCCGGGGGCGTCTCTTGACGAGGTTGACTTGGCGATCTCTCGGGCGGGGCGGGCGTTCGAGGCGTGGCGGAGGGTCGCGCCGGGGGATCGGGGGCGGTTGTTGCGGCGGTTCGCCGCTGTTGTCGACGCGCACCTGGACGAGTTGGCCGCGCTTGAGGTCCGCAACTCCGGGCACACCATCGGCAACGCCCGGTGGGAGGCCGGCAACGTCCGCGACGTGCTGGACTACTACGCCGGAGCGCCGGAGCGGCTGACCGGGCGGCAGATCCCGGTGCCGGGCGGCCTGGACGTCACCTTCCACGAACCGCTCGGTGTGGTCGGCGTGATCGTGCCGTGGAACTTCCCGATGCCGATCGCCGCCTGGGGGTTCGCCCCGGCCCTCGCCGCCGGCAACACTGTGGTGCTCAAACCCGCCGAGCTGACCCCGCTGACCGCGCTGCGGCTGGCCGAGCTGGCCCGCGAGGCGGGCCTGCCCGACGACGTGTTCACAGTCGTACCGGGCGAGGGCGCGGTGGTGGGGGAGAGGTTCGTCAGCCACCCGGCCGTCCGCAAGATCTGCTTCACCGGCTCCACCGAGGTCGGCACCCGGATCATGGCCGGCTGCGCGGCGCAGGTGAAGCGACTCACCCTGGAGTTGGGCGGCAAGAGCGCGAACATCGTCTTCGCCGACGCCGACCTGGAACGCGCCGCCGCGACCGCGCCGGGCGCGGTCTTCGACAACGCCGGCCAGGACTGCTGCGCACGGTCGCGGATCCTGGTCCAACGCCAGGTGTACGACAGCTTCCTCGAACTGCTCGAACCAGCGGTACGCGCCGTGCGGGTGGAGGACCCCGCCCTGGACACCGCCGAGATGGGTCCGCTGATCTCCGCCGCCCAGCGGGACCGGGTCGCCGGCTACCTGACCGGGGCGACTGTCGCCTTCACCGGCTCCTGCCCGGACGGCCCCGGCTTCTGGCACGCGCCCACTGTGCTGCTCGCCGACTCGCCAGCCGACAGGCACTGGCGGGAGGAGATCTTCGGCCCGGTGGTCTCGGTACTCCCGTTCGACGACGAGGCCGACGCCATCCGGCTCGCCAACGACACCGAGTACGGCCTCTCCGGCTCGATCTGGACCCGGGACGTCGGCCGCGCCCTGCGCATGGCCCGCGCCGTCGAGTCCGGCAACCTGAGCGTCAACTCGCACTCCTCGGTGCGCTACTGGACCCCGTTCGGCGGGATGAAGCGCTCCGGGCTCGGCCGTGAGCTGGGCCCGGACGCACTGCACTCGTTCACGGACGTCAAGAACGTGTTCATCGCGACGAAGGAGTGACGCCTGTGCAGGGTCGGTTGCAGGACCGGGTGGCAGTGGTCACCGGAGCGGGCAGCGGCATCGGGTTGGCCACCGTGCGGCGGTTCGCCGCCGAGGGGGCCCGGGTGGTCTGCGTGGACATCGACGAAGCGGCTGGCACGAGGGCCGCCGAGGAGTGCGGTGGCGAGTTCGTGGCCACCGACGTGGCCGACGAGTCGGCGGTCCGCGACCTGTTCGACGGGGTGGCCGACCGGCACGGCCGGGTGGACATCGCGTTCAACAACGCCGGCATCTCCCCGCCGGACGACGACTCCATCCTGGACACCGGCCTCGACGCGTGGGAGCGGGTGCTCCGGGTCAACACCACGAGCGTCTTCCTCTGCTGCAAGTACGCGATCCCGCACATGCGCCGGCAGGGCAAGGGCTCGATCATCAACACCGCGTCGTTCGTGGCGCTGATGGGCGCGGCGACGTCACAGATCGCGTACACCGCGAGCAAGGGCGGCGTGCTGGCGATGACCCGGGAGCTGGGTGTGCAGTTCGCCCGCGAGGGGATCCGGGTGAACGCGCTCTGCCCCGGCCCGGTCGCCACCCCGTTGCTGTTGGAGCTGTTCGCCGCCGATCCGGAACGGGCCGCCCGCCGGCTCGTGCACGTGCCGATGGGCCGGTTCGGGCAACCGGAGGAGATCGCCGCCGCGGTGGCCTTCCTGGCCAGCGACGACGCGTCGTTCATGACCGCCGCGCAGTTCGTTGTGGATGGCGGCATCACCGGCGCGTACGTCACACCGCTGTGAGCGCGCCGGTCCGTAGACCGTTGATCGGGATCAGCGCGTACGTCGAGCCCGCCGACTGGGCGGTCTGGCGGGGCGTACCGGCAGTGCTGGTGCCGGCGGCGTACCCGCGGGCGGTGACGGCCGCGGGTGGCCGCGCGGTGGTCCTGCCGCCGGACGACGTGGACGCCGACGTGGTGGCCGTCCTCGACGGGCTGCTGCTGGCCGGTGGCGCGGACGTGGGTCCGGGGCGTTACGGCCAGCGGCACCACCCGCGCACCGAGGACCGACCGGACCGGGATGCCGGTGAGCTGGTGGTGCTGGCCGCCGCGCTCGCCGCCGAACTGCCGGTGCTGGGCGTGTGCCGGGGGATGCAGCTACTTGCCGTGGCCTACGGCGGCACCCTGCACCAGCACCTGCCCGACGTGGTCGGTCACGAGGGGCACCGTCCGGCACCCGGCGTCTACGGGACCCACCCGGCACAGTTCACGCCGGGAAGCCTGGCCGCGACCGTGCTGGCCGGGGTGGACCGGGTCAACTCGTACCACCACCAGGCCGTCGCTGATCCCGGTCGACTCGCGGTCACCGGGTGGGCGCCGGACGGCGTGATCGAGGCCGTCGAGGATCCGGCGTTGCCGTTCGTGCTCGGTGTGCAGTGGCATCCGGAGAACGAGGAGGAGCCGCGGCCGATCACGGCGTTGGTCCGGGCCGCCGCCGAGCGGCTGTGAGCCAGATCGCCCCCGACGGGTGGTGGGGTGGGTGGGAGGATCGCCTCATGGGCAAGGTCTATCCGGAGATCGACCGTCGGCTACGTGACTTCATCGCGGACCAGCCGCTCTTCTTCGTGGCCACCGCGGCGTCCGGCGCCGAGGGGCATGTCAACGTCTCGCCGAAGGGCATGCGGGGCACGTTCGTGGTCCTCGGCCCGCACCGGGTGGCCTACCTCGACTATCACGGCAGCGGGGCGGAGACCATCGCCCACCTGCGGGACAACGGCAGGATCACGCTGATGTTCTGCGCGTTCGACGGGCCGCCGAAGATCGTCCGGTTGCAGGGCCGGGGCCACAGCGTCGCGGTGACCGACGACGACTTCGCCGCCCGGCTCGCCGAGTTTCCCGCGCCGCCGGACGTGCACGCCGTCCGCGCCGTGATCACCGTCGAGGTGGAACGGGTGAGCGATTCCTGCGGGTACGCGGTGCCATTCATGGAATTCCGCGCCGAACGCGACCTGTTACTCACCTCACACTCCCGTCGTACCGCCGAGGACCTGGCGGTCTACCGGGCCACCAAAAACGCGGCGAGCATCGACGGGCTGCCCGTCTTCTGACCCGCCGGGCGTGCTGGCGACGGCCGTTCGACGCCGGTGCACACCCGTACTGTCCGGTCCCCGACGGCTCGGGTCGGGGTGAACAGCGCCCAACCGTCGTATTGCGTTACGTTGCTGGCCCGCTGGGGTACAAGTCGAGGCACGGCGGGTAAAGATCAACGGTCGCGGGGTGCCGGCCGGAGCGGGAGGCTGTATGAGCTCGGCCCAGGGGGGTGCGGACATCGGGCAGTCCGTCGCGCCCGGACCAGCGGCTCCTCCGATGCTTGCGGCGGCGTTCGCGGCCGGGGGCGAGATGGGCGAGCGGCTGAGCCGCTTCGACTGGTCCACGGCAACGCTCGGCGAGCCCAGCCGCTGGCCGCTGGCGCTCACCAATGCGGTAGGCATGATGCTGGCCTCCAGCGCGCAGATCGTCATGTTCTGGGGCGAGGAGCAGCTCGCCTTCTACAACGACGCCTACCGCCCGACCATCGGCAGCAAGCACCCGGACGTGCTCTGCCAACCGGCCCGCCAACACTGGTCGGAGACCTGGTCGGTGCTCGGCCCACTGCTCGACGGCGTACGACGCACCGGGCGCTCCTACCGGGGCGACGACCACCCGTTCCTGCTGGACCGGCACGGCTTCGTCGAGCAGACCTACTTCAACGTCTCGTACGACCCGATCCGGGGCGAGGACGGCTCGGTAAGTGGGGTCTACTGCGTCGTCAACGAGACCACCGGACGGGTCCTCGGCGAGCGCCGACTGCGGGCACTCGCCGAACTGGGTGCCGAGTTGACCGACACGGGCAGCGCCGCCGAACTCGGTCGGACCGTCGCCGGAGTGCTCGGCCGGCACCAGGCGGACGTGCCCTTCGCCCTTATCTACCTGGCCGACGAGAGCGGTCGACTCTCCCTGGCCGGCTCCACCGGCACCGGCCCGGCCACTCTCGGCGATCCCGCCGAGCTGCTGGCCCGGGTCGCCGCCGACACCGCGCCCGCGACCGTCGACGTGGCTGATCTGCTCGATCGGCCGCCGGTCGACGCCGCCGACCAGGCCCTCGTGCTACCGCTCACGGCGACCAACCAGACGGTCGGCGTGCTTGTCGTCGGCGTGGCCCGCCAGCTTCCGCTCAATGACGACTACCGCGACTTCCTGGAGCTGGTCGCCGCCCAGATCTCCCGTGCGGCCGGCACCCAGCGGGCGTACGAACAGGAGCGGGCCCGCGCCGCCGAGCTGGCGGCGCTTGATCTGGCGAAGACCAACTTCTTCGCCAACGTCAGCCACGAGTTCCGCACCCCGCTGACCCTGGTGCTCGGCCCGCTCGAGGACATGCTCGCCGACCCGGCGCTGTCCGCGGCCGACACCGACCGACTCACCATGATGCACCGCAACGCGCTGCGCCTGCTCAAACTGGTGAACACGGTGCTGGACTTCTCCCGACTGGAATCCGGTCGACTCACCGCCCGCTATCAGCCCACCGACCTCGCCAGCTACACGACACGACTGGCCAGCACCTTCCGCTCGGCGACCGAACGGGCCGGGTTGCGGCTGGTGGTGGACTGTCCGCCGTTGCCGGCGCCGGTCTTCGTCGACCGGGACATGTGGGAGAAGATCGTCCTCAACCTGGTGTCGAACGCTGTCAAGTTCACCTTCGACGGCGAGATCCGGGTGCGGGTCCGGGCCGTGGACGGCGTGGCCCAACTGACAGTGACCGACACCGGCATCGGCATCCTGCCGGACGAACTGCCGCACGTCTTCGAGCGGTTCCACCGGGTGCCCGGGGTGCGCGCCCGCACCCACGAGGGCACCGGGATCGGGCTGGCGCTGGTCCGGGAGCTGGTCGAGATGCACGGCGGCACGGTCGGCGTGACCAGTCAGCTCGACGAGGGCAGCACCTTCACGGTGAGCGTTCCGTTCGGCACGGCGCACCTGCCCGTGGACCGGGTCGCGGCCTTCGACCCGCGACCGCCGGACGAGCCCCAGCAGGCCCGGCTCTACGTGGCCGAAACCGCGCTGTGGACAGGTGTCGCACCAACGCCCGGGTTCGACGATCGGCCCACGGCAGGCGCTCCGGCCGGCCGGATCCTGGTCGTCGACGACAACGTGGACCTGCGTGAGCACGTCACCAGACTGCTCTCCCCGATCTGGGAGGTGGTCACCGCGAGCGACGGGCTGGATGCCCTGCCGCTGGCCCGCGACGGCGGCTTCGACCTGGTGCTCAGCGACGTGATGATGCCCCGACTTGACGGATTCGGGCTGGTGAGCGCGTTGCGCGCGGATCCGCGTACCCGTCATGTGCCGATCGTGCTGCTCTCCGCCCGGGCCGGCTCCGCGGAGGCCGTCGCCGGCCTCTCCGCCGGTGCCGACGACTACCTCACCAAGCCGTTCTCCGGCCAGGAGTTGATCGCACGGGTCCGGGCCAACGTCGAGCTGGGGCAGGTCCGCGACCAGATCATCCGTCGGCTCCGGGCGCTTGCCGACGCGGCGGTGGCAGTGAACACCGCCCGGTCCACCGCCGACGTGTTGCAGGTCGCCGCCCGGCACGCGCTGAGCCTCGTCGAAGCCGCGCGGGTGGTGGTCACCACAAGCGGGGCCCGGTCCGAGGCGGACACCGGCGCCGCCACCGCCACCGCCCCGTCCTTCGTGGCCGAGCTGACCGGCACCGCCGGCGAGCCGCTCGGCGAGTTGCGGGTCTGGCGCCCGGCCAGCGACGGCGCACCGGCCGACGACGCCGCGCTTACCCAACTGGCCCGCCTGGTCGGGGTCCGTCTGGAGAACGCCCAGCTCTACGAAGCCGAACACCGCATCGCGACCACGTTGCAGCACAGCCTGCTGCCCCGGTCGCTGCCGCAGCTGCCCGGAGCGGTGCTGGCCAGCCGGTACCTACCCGGCACCACCGGCGTCGAGGTCGGCGGTGACTGGTACGACGCCATGACCGTCGAGGACGACAACCTGGTCCTGGTCATCGGCGACGTGGTCGGCAAGGGCGTCCAGGCCGCCGCGGCGATGGGGCAGCTGCGCAACGCGCTGCGGGCCTACCTGCTGGAGGGCTACGACCCGGGCGAGTCGTTGACCCGGCTCAATCGGCTGGTCGGCTCCACCGAGGGCCGCTCCTTCGCGACCGTGGTCTGTCTGCTGTTCAACCCGCGCACCGGCCGGCTGCGGTACGCCAGCGCCGGCCATCCGTCCCCGCTGCTGATCAGCGGAGGTCAGGTGTCGTTCCTGCACGGCCCTGCGCTCGGCCCACCGGTCGGCGCTATCCCCGGAGCGAGGTACGAGACGGTCGAGGGTGAATTGGCGTCCGGCGACCGGCTTGTGCTCTACACCGACGGGCTGATCGAGGACCGTCAGCTCGGCATCGATGCCGCGCTGGCCCAGCTGTGCGTCGACGCGGCGACCCCCAGCGAGCACGTCGCCGACCTGATCGACGCGGTCGTCGAGCGGGTCGACGGGCGTCCGCGCCGCGACGACGTGGCGGTCCTCGCCCTCCAAGCGGCCGAGCTGAACCGTTTCGCGTTGCGGCTGCCGGCGGACCCGACCCGGCTCAGCGTGCTGCGCAAGCGCCTGGAGGACTTCCTCGTCGCCCACGCGGTCGACGAGACGGACGTGTTCGACCTGACCGTGGCGGTCTCCGAAGCCGCGGCCAACGCCATCGAACATCCGGTCCACCCCGCCGAGGCGGTGATAAGCGTGGAGGTGGCCATCGAGGGTCGGACGGTGACCGCCACAGTGCGCGACAGCGGGCAGTGGCGTGAGTCGACAGGTTCCGGGTTCCGGGGGCGTGGCCTGGCGTTGATCAGGGCGCTGGGTGAGCTGTCGGTGCGGCGTACCGACGAGGGCACCGAGGTGACGCTGCGCCGGGAGTTGCGGAGCTGACCGGGCGCCCGGCGGCGGCCGGGTCGGCGTCTCAGTCGGGCCGCAGCCAGCTCTGCTCGCCCAGGCCGGAAATCTCCAGCACCCGGCGGACCTGCCGCGACGGCAGGACGGTGAGCACGCCCGAAAACTGCTGGGCCAGCCGGACCAGGGCGTGGATGGCGGCCGAGTCGAAGAAGGTGACGGCGCTCAGGTCGAGGGTGATCCGCTCGGCGGGCTCGCGCAGCGCGGTCTGGAGCATCGTGTCGGCGGTGGCCATGTCGACCTCACCGGCCACCACCACCTGGAGGTGACTGCCGTCGATCTCCGCGCTGGCGGTGAAGACGGGTGGTGCTCCCCCTTGATCCACCCAGACACGATGGCACAGCGATACTTGCGGGGCAACAACCTCCCCGGAGCGGCCGTGGCGAGGGTCACCACCGCTCCCGGCGATAGGCTGACGGTATGACCGTCCGTCCGCCGCTGACACCTGGCACGCTCTCCCCGATGCGTCAGGTGCCGTCCCAGATCGCCCGACCGGAGTACGTGGGCAAGAAGCGCCCCGTCCAGTGGCGCGGCTCGCACGTGCAGACGCCGGAAACCATCGAGAAGATGCGGGTCGCCAGCCGACTCGCCGCCCAGGCGACCCAGCTCGCCGGTGAGCACTGCAAGCCCGGCGTCACCACCGACGAGATCGACCGGGTGGTGCACGAGTTTCTCTGCGACCACGGCGCGTACCCGTCGACGCTCGGCTACAAGGGCTTCCCGAAGTCCTGCTGCACAAGCCTCAACGAGGTCATCTGCCACGGCATCCCCGACTCCACGGTCCTGCAGGACGGCGACATCATCAACGTCGACGTCACCGCGTACATCGGTGGGGTGCACGGCGACACCGACGCCACCTTCTGCGTCGGTGCGGTGAGTGAGGAGGCCCGGCTGCTTGTCGAGCGGACCCACGAGGCGATGATGCGCGGCATCCGCGCGGTCGTCCCGGGCCGCCAGATCAACGTGGTGGGCCGGGTCATCGAGTCGTACGCCAAGCGGTTCGGCTACGGCGTGGTCCGCGACTTCACCGGCCACGGCATCGGTGAGGCGTTCCACAGCGGGCTCTACGTGCCGCACTACGACAGCCCGCGGCCCACCGACATCATGGAGCCGGGCATGACGTTCACCATCGAGCCGATGATCACCCTGGGCACCTACCAGTACGACATGTGGGACGACGGGTGGACAGTGGTCACGAAGGACCGGAAGTGGACTGCCCAGTTCGAGCACACGATCGTGGTGACCGACGACGGCCACGAGATCCTGACCCTGCCGTGACCGACACCCCAGCGGCGCTGCGCGAGGCGCACCACGCGGACGTCTCCGGCGGGTGGCTACGCCCTGCCGTCTTCGGTGCGATGGACGGTCTGGTCACCAACATCGCCCTGATCGCCGGTGTCGGCGGCGGCGGGGTGTCCCCGCGCAACATCGTGCTCACCGGCACCGCCGGCCTGGTGGCCGGCGCGATCTCGATGGGGCTCGGCGAATACACGAGCGTGCGCTCCGCAAACGAGCAGGTCGCCGCCGAGGTGGCCAAGGAGCGACGGGAACTGGAACGGCACCCCGAGGCGGAGGCCCGGGAGTTGGCCGACGCCTGGGTGGCCCGGGGTCTTCCCCGGGACCTGGCGACCCAGGTCGCCGAAGCGGTGCGGCGCGACCCCGAGGAGGCCCTGCGGGTGCACGTCCGCGAGGAGTTGGGCGTCGACCCTGACGACCAGCCCAGCCCGTGGGCGGCGGCGATCTCGTCGTTCCTGTTCTTCTCGGTGGGCGCGCTGGTGCCGCTACTGAGTTACCTGTTCGGCGCCACCGACCTGTGGCTGGCCCTCGGCGTGGGCGGGCTCGGGCTGTTCGCCGCCGGAGCGGTGGTGGCCCGCTTCACCCAACGCCCGTGGTGGACCAGTGGGCTGCGGCAACTGTTGCTGGGCGCGGCGGCCGCCGCCGCCACCTACCTGGTCGGCATGCTGGTCGGCGTACCGGGCGGGGTGTGAGACAGGTCAACCGCTGAGCAGGTCGTCGATCGTGCCGTCGACCGCCCGACCACGGGCTGCCAACTCCTCGGCCTGTCGACCGAGCACCACCCCCACCTCGGTCATGTCCGCGCCGGCCAACCCGGTGCGCCGTACCGCGTCACCGGGATCCCGGTAGTAGGTGCGACTCAGCAGGCCCGTCACGGTGGCCGCCGCCAACCGGGCCTCACCGAGCATCAGCAGGGCCTGGTCGGTCTCGTACCACTCGGCGAGCCGGGCGGCCCGTGCGTGCGCCGCGCTACCCCGATACCAGGCCTGCCGGGCCGCGGTGCTGAACTCCGCCGGCCGGGCCCGCGCCAACCGGCCCAGATGTTCGTCGCGCAGCGTCCGCAACCAACCGGTCGGATCGTGCAACGGCTGCGTCGTGACGTACCGATCGGCGGTGAGCGGCCAGAGCGGGGAGATCACCCGGGCCTGCGCCAGGTAGTCCTCGGCGGCGGCCACGGTCAGATCGACGAGCACCCCGTCCACGCGTCGGGTCGCCGGCTTCGGGCCGGCATGGTGCCGGTAGGTGACCACCAGCAGACCCGCCTCGCGGTCCCCGCCGCCGTCGTCGTCACCGTGCGCCAGCGGCCCGTGCACCGCGACCGCGAGCACATCGGCCGGGAAGCGCCGGCGGACCGCCTCGCCGACCCGTGCCGCGACCGCCCACCGACCGTCGTCGAGGCCCCGGTCGACAGCGACCCGGTCATCGCCTGCGCTCATCCGGCCGCCCCGGTGCGCGACCGCGGGGATCGCCACCCCGGCTGACTGCTCGCGCTCACGGAAACCGCCTCTGTTCGCGACTGAGCGTCAGCCTAGCCAGCCGACGGGGGACCGGTCGGCACGCCGCGCCCGGTCGGCACGAGCCGGAAGATGTGGATCTCCCGGCCGCCGGCCCGCCGCACGTACGTGTGGTACGCGGGCCACTCGGCGACCAACAGCTGCCACAGCCGGTCCCGTTCGGCGCCGGACGCCCGCTCGGCCCGCACCGGGATCCGCCGGCCCTTCAGCTGCACCTCGGCGGCGGGATCGGCGAGCAGGTTCATCGCCCAGCCGGGGTGGTGGGTCTGGCCCCAGTTGGAGCCGATCACCACGTAGGCGTCGCCGTCGGGCACGTAGAGCAGAGGGTTGCTGCGTGGCCTACCCGAGCGGCGGCCGGTCGTCGTGATCACCAGGGACGGGATCAGGCCGAGCGCCACCACCCGTCCCCGGGTGAGTCGACCGACCACCCGGTCGGCGGGGACCAGCAGTCGGGCGGCGGCGCCGAACCAGCGGTGATGACCGACTCGACGGGTGAGGGTTCCGAGCACTGACACGCGGATCAGTGTGCCGGCTGCCGGCCCCCGCCGGCACCCCCGTACGCGCCGGCTTGCCGACCGGGTGGTCACGCGGCTGTCAGTCCAGTCGCCGTTCGATCGGCAGCTGGGCGCGGGTGAACAGACCCGCCCCGAGCATCGCCACGATCGGCACCAGGACCAGGACCCCCAGCGCGGGCCACGGCACCACGTACGGGTACTGGTCGGGCACCGGCCAGTCGTTCGCGTACTGCCGGTTCACCGAGAACAGCACTATCGCGGCGGTGCCCAGCCCGGCCACGATGCCGAGCACCGAGCCCAGGCCGGCGATCACCCCCGCCTGGCAGATCGCCAGCATCCGGCGGAGCGCCGGCGCCGCTCCGACGGCCGCGAGGGTGGTCAGCTCGGCGCGTCCCTCGGCGGCGGCGAGCGCTGTGGCGATCCCCGCGGCACCCATCGTGATGACCCCGGCCGCCGCCGCGAGCAGCAGCGGCAACGGTGAGATGTCGCGCGAACCACCGCCGTCCTCCACCACCAACGAGAACGTGCCGAAGGGGCGCAGGGCGCTGACGAAGCGCTCCTGCTGATGCCGGTCCGGCGGGGTGTCAGCGCCGAGCACCCAACCGACAGGTGACCAGGTCAGGTCGAGGTGGCGGGCCGCGGACGCGGAGAGCAGCAGCTGGGAACCGCTGACCACGCCGGGCATCGCGTACCCGGGGAAGTCGGCGACGGCGCGCGGCCGGTCCGTCATGGGATCCATCTCGTTCACGCGTACGGTCACCAGGCCGTCGTGCAGGTAGCGCGGATCGGTGACCACCACGCCGCCGGCACGCAGCACGGCGGTGGCGGTGGCGGTCGTCGCCGGGTCCGCACCGGTGAGCAGCGGCAGCGCGGCCCCGTCATACACCCCCGCCTGCACGTAGCTACCGTCGTAACCCATCGGGTTGGTCTGACAACGCGGGTCGGCCCGCGCCTGCCGACGGTGCGCCTCGGAGAGGTCGTCCCCGGGCTGCCAGGGGCAGACCTGCGCGGGCGGCAGCTCCGCCACGACGTCGCAGTAACCAGTTGGACAACGGAGCGTGTTGATCGGGGCGACCGAGTGGGCGCCCAAGTGGTCCCGGGCCATGGCGGCGAACTGGCTGAGCGTGGGCTGCCGAGCCGATTCGCCAGCGTAGACAAGCACGTGGCCGGGCGGCAGCATCGGCCGGTAGCCGCGCACATTACGGGCGTCGGTGCTGGCCAGGAAGCCGCCGAGCGCCACACTGCTGGCCACCGCGGCCATCACGGCGCAGATGGCGGGCGCGGCGG
Organism: Micromonospora sp. NPDC049047; assembly: GCF_040649135.1. NCBI lineage: Bacteria > Bacillati > Actinomycetota > Actinomycetes > Micromonosporales > Micromonosporaceae > Micromonospora > Micromonospora sp. NPDC049047. The sequence continues at coordinate 148,406 of NZ_JBEZEY010000012.1, read as the reverse complement.
ACGCGCGGTTGCGGCTGGCGTCCCGCAGCGCGATCCGCGGCGCCAACGGCAACGCCCGGCCGAGCCGGGCGAGCGCGCCGATCAGGGTGGGCGTGCAGCACACGAGGCCCAACTCGCCGAGGATCAGACCGGTGAGGATCACCGGCGCGGAGGTACGGGCGGCCCCGAACGCCGCCAACCCCGCCCCACCGACCACAAGCGACAGCCCGATGGCCAACCACCGGGTACGGGACACCGGTGGGGTGCGTCGCCCGGCGAGGCCGGCGCTGACGTCCTGCCGCGCGGCGGTCCAGGCCGGTGCCAGCGCGGCGAGCACCCCGGCCAGCACCGCGACCCCAGCGAGCAGCACCAGCGCGATCGGCCAGCACCGGTACCCATCGAAGCGGGCGTGGAAGACGTACTGCTCCACGAGCGGACGACCGGCGAACGCCGCGCCGACGCCGACCAGCAGACCGGCGGCGGCGCCCAGCACCCCCAGCACCACGCCGTCGGCCAGCACGACCCGACGAAGCTGGGCGGCATCCCCGCCGGCCACCGCGACGAGCGCCAGCTCCCGCCGTCGGCGCCGGACGCCGACCGCGAAGGCCGGCCCGACCAGCAGCACGACCTCCAGCAGCCCGAGGCCGGCGATCAGCACGCTGGTGCCCAGGTCGGTGGTTTCGCCCGGCTCGATGGGACCGAGCCAGAGCCGCTTCCGTTCGTCGGCCGGGGGGCGGGCGGCGACCACCACACCCCGGTCGTTGAGTCGGGTCACCAGCGCGGCATCGATGGTGCCGGGCACGTCGGCCAGCCAGCTGCTCTCCGGTGGGGGACTGGTCGGTGGCACCGTGCCCGGATGCAGCGCCACCACCGGGCCGAGATTGTCGGGAAACTCGACAACCCCCACCACGGTGTACGCCCTGCTCCCGTCGGCGAGGGCCACGGCACGACCGAGGCGCAGGTCCAGGCGGCGCAGCGCCGCGGGGCTCACCGCGACCTCGCCGGACTGCTCGGGTGCCCGGCCCGCCCGGAAGCGCACCAGGCCGCGGGCCAACGGGTCAGCGAGGTCGAGCACCCGCCCTTCCACGTCCTCGTCGCGATGCGGGCCCCGCAGGGTCAGCGGGATGCCGGTGCGCACCTCGGTGACCCGACTGCCCGGCCCGAGCAGCGTGCTCACCTGGGCAGCGGTGGCCCGGGCCGCGGATGGCTGCTGACCGTCCCGGGTGGACCAGCCGTCACCCCACTCGTCCTGCTCCACGGGGGTGTCGGAGACCCAGCGCAGCTCCGCGTCGGCCACGCCGAGCTGGCGATCCACCTGCTCCTGCGGCGTCAGCTCGGCCATGTCGTAGCTGGCGGCCAGGAAGGCCAGCACGGCCACCGGGAGGGCGATCATCGCGAGCACCAGGGCGGTCCGACGCCGGGCCCGGCGCGACTCCCGCCGCGCGATCCGCAACGCCGCCCGCCAGGAGCCGGTCAGCTCGGCGAACCGCCGCCGACCGACCCGCACCCGCGGTGCGGCAGGTGCCGACGCGGCGGTGTCGATCCGGGCAGGACCCGGTCGGGTACGGCGGGCGGTCACCGATCGCTGCCGGAGAGCAGTTGCTCGACACTGCCCAGCGGTGCCGTCGTGTCGACAAGTACGCCGTCGCGCAGGAACACCACCCGGTCGGCCCAGCCGGCATGTCGGGCCTCGTGGGTGACGAGCACTCCGGCGGCCCCCGCGTCGATCCGGCGGCGCAGGAGGTGCAGCACCGCCTCGCCGGTCTGCGAGTCCAGGGCTCCGGTGGGTTCGTCGGCGAGCACCAGCCGACGTTCGCCCACCAGCGCGCGGGCGATGGCCACCCGCTGCTGCTGCCCGCCGGAGAGCTGGTCGGGGAAACGGTCGCCGAATGCGGGCAGGCCCACCTCGGTGAGCGCGGCCATCGCCAGCGTCCGGGCCCGACGTCCGCTGACGCCGTCGAGCTCCAGCGGCAGCGCCACGTTCTCCACAGCGCTCAGGCTGCCCAGCAGGTTGAGCTGCTGGAAGATGTAACCGATCCGCCGGCGGCGCAGCTGGGCCAGCCCGCGACGGTCAAGCGCTCCCAGCGGGTGCCCCTCCACCCGGACCTCCCCGCCGGTCGGCCGGTCCAACCCGCCGGCGAGGGCCAGCAATGTCGACTTGCCGGAGCCGGACGGGCCCATCACGGCGACCAGTTCGCCGGGCCGGACGACCAGGCTGACCCCGCGCAACGCGTGCACCGCCGCCGGCCCGGCGCCGTGGGTGCGGTGGACGGCGCGGAGCTCGAGCACCGCGTCGTCCGATCCGCTCACCGTCGCGCCTCCTCGTCGGCCCAACGCGCCGCGTCCCGCGCGTCGGCGTCAGCCGGTCCGGGTGGGGGAGGCGGCGGGCCGCTGGGTTGGTGCCGCACCAGACTGGTCTCGCAGTGGTCCAGCCAGCGGGCCTCGGCCTCGGCCTGGAACACCATCGAGTCCAGCACGAGGCGCCAGGGGAGGTCCTCCGGCCGGTTGCTGCCGTACTTCAACCGGGTCAGCTCCTGCAGCGCCCGCATCGTCGCGCTGCGCTGGGCCTGTACCACCGAGCGGACGTCCACCCCGGGGGTGGTCAGCGCCAGCGCCAGCTTGATCGCCAACTCGTCGCGGGGCCTGTCGTTGCGGCTGACCGGGGTGGCGAACCAGAGCGCCAGATCCGCCCGGCCGGCGTCGGTGATCTCGTACGGCCGCTGCCCGGCCTCGCTCTCCGGCAGCGGGCGGACCAGGCCGTCGCGTTCCAACCGGGACAGCGTGGTGTACACCTGCCCGATGTTCAGCGGCCAGGTCGAGCCGGTCGACTCCTCGAACGCGGCGCGCAGCTGGTAGCCGTACATCTGGCCGCGTTCGAGCAGGGCGAGCAACCCGTGACGGATGGACATGGCAACGGAGTATGCATACCTGGTATGCGCGCCGCAACCGGAGTGGAACGGTTCAGGTCGGACGGCCGGGAAATGGGACAGTAAGCGGGGTCATCCCGGCCGTCTTCCGCCACCGGGTGGCCCGTACCGCGTACTCGACCAGGGCGGCGAGCGCCTGGTCCCGGTCGGCGCCGGTGGTGGACGCCAGCGCCGCCCGCCAGTGCGCGGCGGTGCGTTCCTCCACCTCGGCGGCGAGCCGCAGGGCGCTGGCCCGGTCGGTGACCGGGAACGGCAGGGCGTAGCCGGCGCGGTCCGGCGGCACGGCGCCACCGGCAGTGCTCAGTTGCACCACAAGCGCGTCGCGCCGGCCGCGGTGCGCGGCCTCGGCCTGGTGCGCGGCCTCGCGCGCCGCCCCGGTGAGTCGGACCCCGATCCGCCCGTAGGCGTAGATGGCCGCGTACTCGGCGGACAGGGCGGCGGCGAGTGCCTCCCCGGCGGACGGCTGCCTCACTTCAGGGCCTCCTGATGGGTGGCTCGGGCGGCGGCGATCGATCCGAGCAGTGCGGCCCGTTCCGGGCTCGCCGCGGCGCACGCGGCGGTGGCGGACTGCTGGGCGGTCTTCTCCAGGGCGCGCAGGGTGGTGAGCGTGCCACCCGGGTCGGTCGCCGGGGTGGCGACAGCGGTTGGCAGGGCGACGCCGATCACCCGGGCCAGCTCGGTGGCGTGCGCGGTGTGCGCCGCGGCGATCGGGTTGAGCCGGTCGGCCAGGTCGGGATGCGCGGCGGCGTGGGCCTGGTAGACGCCGGCCAACGCGAGTGCCTCGTCCACCATCGGCCGCAGCGGGTCCGGTGGTGGCGCTGGCTGATCGTCACGGTCGAAAAGATCACAGCCGGTCAACGGTGCCGCGGCACCACCGAGTGCCAGCAGCGCCCCGGCGCGTAGGAGCTTTCGCCGGGAATGTCTGGATGCTTGGTCGCGCTGTGTCGTTCTGCCGGTCCCCACCCGGCAAGTCAACACCATCGGAGTCGGTCCGGGGGCCACCGACGTCGGTGCGCCGGCCGGTCCGCCGACGGGCCGGCGCGTTACGCTCTGCGCAGCCACCGGCGCGTCCGCTCCGGTGGGGTGCCGGCATGTCGGGATACCCGATCACCGTCGACCAGGGAGAGGGTGCGGAGATGACGCAGCGTGGCCGTGCCACCAGGTCGACAGGGCGACCCCGCGACGCCGCGGGTCCGCGCGGCGGTGATCTCGCAGCGCGGCGCGCGCGGTTGCGGGCCGTGATCGAGCCGGTGGTCAACGACGCCGGCTACGACCTGGAGGATCTGTCGGTCTCCCGGGCCGGCCGCCGGCACGTGGTGCGGGTGCTTGTCGACGCCGACGGCGGGATCGACCTGGACGCCGTCGCGGACGTGTCCCGGGCGGTCTCCACCGCGCTCGACGCCGCCGAGGAGACCGGCGGCGACATCGTCGCCGGGGAATACCAGCTGGAGGTCAGCTCGCCGGGTGTCGACCGGCCGCTGACCCTGCCCCGGCACTGGCGGCGCAACCTGAGCCGGCTGGTCAAGGTCACCGTCCGGGGCGCGGCCGCGCTGCCCGGACAGCGCGGCGAGCAGCCCACCGGCGAGCGCCAGCTGACCGGCCGGGTGGTCGCGGCCGACGACGAGGGTGTGCAGCTGGAGACCGAGGCCGGCCGCACCTCCTGGACGTACGCCCAGCTCGGCCCGGGGCGCGTGCAGGTCGAGTTCACCCGCCTCGCCGAACTCGGCGAGCCGGACGAGGAGTTCGACGACGCGGACGATTCAGACGAGATCGATTCAGACGACTTCGACGACGAAGATGATGTGGAGGACGAGGAGAGGTGAACATCGACCTCGCGGCGCTGCGCGCACTCGAGCGCGAGCGGGAGATCCCGTTCGACACGATTCTCGCGGCGATCGAGACCGCGTTGCTGACCGCCTACCGGCACACCGACGGCGCCGAGCCGCACGCCCGGGTGGAGATCGACCGTAGGTCCGGCGCCGCCCTGGTGTACGCGCAGGAGATGGACGCCGACGGCAGCCTGGTGCGGGAGTGGGACGACACCCCGCACGACTTCGGCCGGATCGCCGCCATGACCGCCAAGCAGGTGATCCTCCAGCGCCTGCGGGAGGCCACCGACGAGGTGCACTTCGGTGAGTACGTGGGCCGCGAGGGTGACCTGGTCACCGGCGTGGTGCAGGCGCACGAGACGCGTACCGAGAAGGGCATCGTCAGCGTCGACCTGGGCAAGTTGGAGGGCGTGCTGCCGCAGTCCGAGCAGGTGCCCGGCGAGCGGTACGCGCACGGCGAGCGGGTGCGTTGTGTGGTGGTGCACGTCGCCAAGGGCATGCGCGGGCCGCAGATCACCCTGTCCCGGTCGCACCCGGCGCTGGTCAAGAAGCTGTTCGCGCTTGAGGTGCCGGAGATCGCCGACGGCACCGTGGAGATCGGCGCGATCGCCCGTGAGGCAGGTCACCGCACGAAGATCGCCGTACGCTCCACCACCCCCGGGGTGAACGCCAAGGGCGCCTGCATCGGCCCGATGGGCCAGCGGGTGCGGGCCGTGATGAGCGAGTTGCACGGCGAAAAGATCGACATCATCGACTGGTCGGACGACCCGGCCACCTTTGTCGGTAACGCGCTGTCGCCGGCCAAGGCGCTGCGGGTCGAGGTGGTCGACCTGGCTGGTCGAGCCGCCCGGGTGACAGTTCCCGACTTCCAGCTTTCGCTGGCGATCGGGCGGGAGGGGCAAAATGCCCGACTCGCGGCGCGATTGACCGGTTGGCGGATCGACATTCGGTCCGATGCGGAGCAGACCGCCCCGGCCGCGCGGGCCGCAGCTGATCACGTGCGGGAGCCGGGCGGCGCGATCTCGGGCAGCTAGGGGTAGACTTCTTCCAGTGGTACGACGCACAACGCCGGAACGCACCTGTGTGGGTTGTCGGCAACGTGCGCCGGCCAGCGAATTGCTGCGGATCGTCGCGGTCCGGGACGAGGCTGGTTTCAGCCTCCGACCTGATCCGCGCCGCAGGCTGCCGGGTCGGGGAGCGAACATGCACCCGGATCCGGCCTGCTTCGCGCTGGCGGTGCGGCGCCGCGCCTTCGGGCGAGCGCTGCGCATCACCGAGGTCCTCGACCACGGTGTGCTGGCAGAGCACGTCGATGCGCCAACCACTACGTCCGGTCAGCCCGACCGGGCGAGGGTCGCTAGCAGGGTAGGACGACCGACATGAGCACACGATGAAGTCCCTGAAATGACCAGGCTTCAAGTGCACGAGTGAGGTCGCTGCGGGTGCTGCCCGCACGACCTCGGAGTGAGGAGTGCAGTGGCAGGCAAGGCCCGCGTACACGAGCTTGCAAAAGAGCTCGGGGTCGAGAGTAAGACCGTTCTCGCCAAGCTGAAGGAAATGGGCGAGTTCGTGAAGTCCGCGTCCAGCACCGTCGAGGCGCCCGTCGCCCGACGGCTGCGTAACGCATTCGTTGCGTCCGCCGGTGCTCCGGCGCCGGCCGCCCCGTCGGCGCCCGCGCCGACGCCGGCTGCCAACCCGACCCCGACGCTGTCCCCGACCCCGGGCGCGCCCCGGGTCTCGGCCAAGCCGATGCCGCCTCGGCGGCCGGCCGCGCCGGCACCCGGCCCGAAGCCGAAGGGCCCGGTGCCCGCCGCACCGCAGCCCGCGGCTCCGGTCGCCAAGCCGGCGAGTGCCCACGACATCGAGGTGGCGGCCGCCGAGGCGCGTGCCGCCGCGCTGAAGGCTGAGCAGGAGGCCGCGGTCAAGGCCGCCCAGGCCGCCCGCCAGCAGCAGCGGGAGAACCCGGTTCGCCGGGAGCCTCCGGCCGACGGCGGCAACCGACCCGGTCCTCGGCCGGGTCCCGCCGCGATGCCACCCCGCCCGGGTTCGCCGGCCGCTCGTCCGAGCACGCCGGCTCCGGGTCCGGGTGCCCGTCCCGGTGGTCGCCCACCGGCGCGCGGCGCCGGTAACAACCCGTTCGGCATCCAGGGTGGCCAGCAGCAGCGGCCCCCGGCCGCCGGTGCGGGTGGTCCCCGGCCCAACAGCCCGGCGGGCATGCCGCCGCGGCCGAGCCCCAACTCCATGCCGCCGCGTCCCAGCCCGGCTTCCATGCCGAGCCAGCGTCCGGCTGCCGGTCGTCCCGGTCCCGGTGGCGCTGGTCGCCCCGGTGGCGGCGGCGCCGGTCGTCCGGGTGGCGGTGGCGGCGGCTTCCGTGGCGGTCCCGGCGGTGGCGCCGGCGGCGGTGGCGGTTACCGTGGCGGCCCTGGTGGCGGCGCGGGTGCCGGCGGTGGCGGTGGCTACCGTGGCGGTCCCGGCGGCGGTGGCGGTGCCCCCGGTGGCGGTTTCCGTCCGGGCGCTCCCTCGGGCGGCGGCGGTCGTCCGGGTGCGGGTGGTCGTGGCCGTGGCGGCGGCGCCGCGGGTGCCTTCGGGCGTCCGGGTGGTCGGCCGACGCGCGGTCGCAAGTCCAAGAAGCAGCGCAGACAGGAGTTCGACAACCTGTCGGCTCCGACCATGAGCTCGGGTGCTCCCCGGGGTCAGGGTCAGGTCGTGCGGCTCTCCCGTGGCGCCTCGCTGTCGGACTTCGCCGACAAGATCAACGCCAACCCGGGTTCGCTGGTCCAGGAGATGTTCAACCTGGGCGAGATGGTCACCGCGACCCAGTCCTGCTCTGACGACACCCTGCAGCTGCTGGGTGAGCACCTGGGCTTCGACATCCAGATCGTCAGCCCGGAGGACGAGGACCGCGAGCTGCTCGCGCAGTTCAACATCGACCTCGACGCGGAGGTGGCCGAGGAGCGTCTGGTCAGCCGTGCGCCGGTGGTGACCGTCATGGGTCACGTCGACCACGGTAAGACCAAGCTGCTCGACGCCATCCGCAAGGCGAACGTCGTGGCCGGTGAGGCGGGTGGCATCACCCAGCACATCGGTGCGTACCAGGTGCACGTTCCACACGATGGTGTGGACCGCGCGGTGACCTTCATCGACACCCCCGGTCACGAGGCGTTCACCGCCATGCGTGCCCGTGGTGCCCAGGTGACGGACATCGTGATCCTGGTGGTCGCGGCCGACGACGGCGTGATGCCGCAGACCATCGAGGCGTTGAACCACGCCAAGGCGGCCGACGTGCCGATCGTGGTCGCGGTCAACAAGGTCGACAAGCCGGACGCCAACCCGGACAAGGTCCGCCAGCAGCTGACCGAGTACGGCCTGGTCGCCGAGGAGTACGGCGGCGACACCATGTTCGTCAACGTGGCCGCCAAGCCGGGCATCGGCATCGAGGAGCTGCTCGAGGCGGTCCTGCTGACCGCCGACGCGTCGCTGGAGCTGACCGCTCCGATCGACGGGCCGGCGCAGGGTGTGGCCATCGAGGCGCACCTGGACAAGGGTCGTGGTGCGGTGGCGACGGTGCTGGTGCAGAAGGGCACCCTGCGGGCAGGCGACTCGATCGTCGCCGGTGGGGCCCACGGCCGGGTCCGGGCCATGCTCGACGAGAACGGCAACCAGCTCTCCGAGGCTGGGCCGGCGCGTCCGGTCATGGTGCTGGGTCTGACCGCGCCGCCCGGTGCGGGTGACACCTTCCTCGCCGCGGCGGACGACCGCACGGTGCGGCAGATCGCCGAGCAGCGGCAGGCACGGCGGCGGGCGGCGGCATTCGCCAACTCCCGTGGTCGGGCCACTCTTGAGACGCTCATGGAGCAGCTCAAGGAGGGCGAGAAGACGTCGCTCAACCTCATCCTCAAGGGTGATGTCTCCGGTTCGGTGGAGGCCCTGGAGGACGCGCTGTTCAACCTCGACATTCCCGAGGAGGTCCAGCTCAAGGTCCTCGACCGGGGTGTCGGCGCGATCACCGAGAGCAATGTCATGCTCGCGAGTGCCTCGTCCGAGCCGGTCACGATCATCGGCTTCAACGTGCGGGCCTCGAACAAGGTCCGCGAGATGGCCGACCGCGAGGGCGTGGAGATCCGGTACTACACCGTCATCTACCAGGCCATCGAGGAGATCGAGGCAGCGCTCAAGGGCCTGCTCAAGCCGGAGTACGAGGAGGCCGAGCTGGGCACCGCGGAGATCCGCGACGTGTTCCGCTCGTCCAAGATCGGCAACATCTCCGGTTGCATCGTCCGGTCGGGCATCATCCGGCGCAACGCGAAGGCTCGACTGCTTCGGGACGGGACGGTCGTGGCGGACAACCTCACGATCACCTCGCTCAAGCGGTTCAAGGACGACGCCACCGAGGTCCGCGAGGGCTTCGAGTGTGGTCTGACCCTGGGTGGTTACAACAACGTCCAGGTCGGCGACGTCATCGAGACCTTCGAGATGCGGGAGAAGGTTCGCGCCTGATCCGGCAGTGACACGCTGATCAAGGGGTTTACGCCGTACGGCGTAAACCCCTTGATCATGCGGGGCGGGTTGGCGGTATCGTCCGGGGCGATGTTCACCGGAATCGCGGTCTTCGACCTGCTGCTGCCGGGCGACTCCAGGTCGCTCAAAGCCAAGAGATCATATGTACGGCCGATCGTGGCGGCGCTGCGCCGCTTCGAGGTGTCGGCCGCCGAGGTGGGTGCGCTCGACCTGCATGGTCGAGCGCAGCTGGCGGTGGCCGTGGTGGCCGCCGAGACGGCGCACGTCCGCGAGGTGCTCGACTCCTGTGAGCGCCTGGTGGCCGGTCGCCCCGAGGTCGAGTTGCTGTCGGTCCGACGCCGGTTGTACGGCGAGGACGACGACTGACCCCGGAGCCGGCTGTGCCGGGCGACCGGTGCGGCCGCGAAGGTAGTGTTCGAGATGTTGGCCGGTCGGCCGGAGACCCCCGGGTCACCTGCCGACCGGGAGCAGGACGCCGTGGAGGTGGCGAGATGTCTGATCCGGCCAAGGTACGCCGGCACGCGGAACGGGTGCGTGAGCTGGTCGCGTCGGTGGTGCGGAGCCAGATCAAGGACCCGCGGCTCGGGATGATCACCATCACCGACGCCCGGATCACCGCTGACCTGCGCGACGCGACTGTCTTTTACACGGTGCTCGGCGACGCGGTGGCCCAGGCGGACACCGCCGCCGCGTTGGAAAGCGCCAAGGGGATGCTGCGCAGCACTGTCGGCAAGGCGCTCGGGCTGCGCCACTCGCCGACCCTGACCTTCGTCCTCGACGACGTGCAGGACCAGGTCAAGCACATCGACGACCTGCTCGCCGCCGCCCGTAACGCCGACGCCGAGGTGCAGCGGCTGGCCGCCCAGGCGAAGTACGCGGGCGAGGCTCAGCCGTACCGGGTTGACGACGAGACCGATGAGGACGACGAGGCGGATGAGGCCGACGCGGCCACCGACGTGAAGGACGCCGCACGGGGTGGGGAAACGCGGTGACCAGCACCGCCAGCGTTCCGCTAGCCGGTGCGGCCGGGGTCGACCCGGCCGAGATGGACTGGGCTGCGGCCGAGGCGCTGGTGCGGGCTGTCCCGCCGGCTGGCCGGGTGCTGCTGATCTGCCACGTCAACCCGGACGGTGACGCGCTGGGCAGCATGCTCGGCTTCGGTCTGGGCCTGCGGCAGTTCGGTATCCACCAGGTGCAGGCGACCTTCCCCGGGCCGCCGGAGGTGCCCGAGCCGTTCCGGGAGCTGCCCGGGCTGGACCTGCTGGTCCCGGCGGGCGCCGCCGACCCGGCACCCGACCTGGTGATCTGCTTCGACGCGGCGAGTGAGTCGCGACTCGGTGAGCTGGCCGGGCGGTTGTCGTCGGCGGGCGCGGCGCTGGTGCTCGACCACCACGCGTCGAACCGGGGCTTCGGCACTGTCAACCTCGTGGACCCGGGTGCGGCGGCGACCTCGGTGGTGGCGGAGCAGTTGCTGTCCCGGCTCGGGGTGGTGGTGGATCCGGCAATCGCGGAGTGCCTCTACGTGGCGCTGACCACCGACACTGGTTCGTTCCGGTTCGCGGCGACCACCCCGGCGGTGCACGAGATGGCTGCCCGGTTGCTGGCCACCGGCATCTCGCCCGGGGACATCTCCCGCCGGGTCTTCGACACCCGGCCCTTCGGGGCGGTGCGGCTCTTCGGTGAGGTGCTCGGGCGGGCCCGGCTGGAGCCGGCGGCTGCCGGCGGCCGAGGGTTCGTCTGGACCTTCGCCACCCTCGATGACCTGGCCCGCCACGACCAGCGGCCGTACGTGCTCGAGGCGCTTATCGACTCGGTGCGATGCACCGCCGAGGCGGATGTGAGCTGTGTGGTCAAGCAGACCGCGCCCGACGAGTGGGCGGTGTCGATGCGCAGCAAGGGTGCGGTGGACGTCAGCCGGGTCGCGGTGACGCTTGGCGGTGGTGGCCACCGGTTCGCGGCCGGGTTCACCGGTCGGGGCACCGCCGAGCAGGTGGTCGAGTCGATCCGCGGCCAACTGGACAGCGCGCTGCTCCGCCCCGACGCCTGACCCGGACGATCGCCGTCATCGATCGTTCGATCCAAAGGATCAGGGTCAACTCCGGGGAGTGTCGGTCTTCCCGCGCTCGGTGAGACCGGGAAGAATTGCGGGATGGAGCAGCCGCACGACCTCACCGTGGAGGCCCCCCGCGCCTGGGACCGGCCCGCCGTCTCCGTTCCCGTTCTCGTCTGCCTGTCGCTTGTCGGCGGCCGGTTCGCGTCGTTCTCCACCGAGGCGAATCTGTTCACCATCGGCACCGGCGGAGTGCTGATCTGGCTCGGTCTGAGCAACCGGGTGCCACGCCGACCGGCACCGCGCCGGCTGGGCTCGGGGGCGGTCTGGTGGGCGGTGCCGGTGGTGGTCTTCGGGGTCTTCGAGGGCGTGACCTTCGTGATGGCCGCCGGTGACGACTTTCCCACCTTCTCCCGGCTGGCAGATCCACTCCTGGAAGATCATCTGACTCGGTCGGCGGTGTGGTTCGCCTGGCTGGCCGCCTTCTGGGGGCTGGTGCGCCGATGATGCGGGCGCTCGCCATCGGCGGTTTCCTCACCGCGTTGGTGCTCTTCGCGACTGTCGAGTGGATGGCCCGGCGGGAGGGTTCCCGGATTCCCACCCTGGGCGAGGTCTGCGCGTACGTGATGCGCTACGAGGTCGGCTCGGTGCCGGTGGGCCGGATCGGTCTGTTCGGGTTCTGGTGGTGGCTGGGCTGGCACTTCCTGGCCCGCTGAGCCGGGTCGCCGCATGTCCAAATGGCGGGAACCGAGAGCAGCATATGGACCTGAACGATAACTTGGGAGAAGGCCGGGTACCGCGTAGCGGTGCAGGTCATGGGTGGTGGCGCCACACCTCGTGCTGCCTCCCTCCAGGGTCGGATCGACCCGGGCTCACGCTGCCCAGTCGGCTGCTCCGGTAATCCCGGACCGCCGTGGGGCGCGCAGGACGACCGCCCGCGAGGGCCGCCGCGCGCCGGTGGCCTGCTCCCTGGAAGGACCACCGCCATGCCGAACAAGCCCAAGCCCGAGACCACCGACGACGCCCGCGAGCAGGCCCGCCGCGCGTTGCAGACGTCGATGGACACCCGTCAGTGATCCGAGCCGTCCGGCGGTGCCCCTCCCGCGGACTCGGTCGGGAGGGCGTCGGGCGTCTCCGCCTGAGCCTTTGGAGCTGAATCGTCTGCGACATCGCGACCTGATTCGTCTGCGAGGTCACGGCGTGATTCGTCTGCGACCGTCGCGACGAGATTCGGGCACACGTCACGGCGTGATTCGTCTACGACATCAGCTCCAAAGCCTCTGACCAGAGACCCACGCCCCGACTGCCCGGCAGGTGCTGCGCGGGGGCCGCGCTGAGACGGACTACCAGCCGCCGACCGGGCCCAGCGGTCCAGGCGCCGGTCGAGGTAAGCGCTCGGCAGGATTGCGCTCCTTACGTAGCTCGTGCCAGGATCGGCGGCGATGAGCCAGACCGTCACCGCCCACCGCTCCGCCTCACCCCGGCGGATCGCCAGCCTCGCCCTGCCGGCCCTCGTGGTGCTCGCCGCCGAGCCGCTCTACGTGCTTGTCGACACCGCGGTGGTCGGCCACCTCGGCCGGGTGCCGCTCGCCGCGCTCGCCGTCGGGGGCACGGTGATGACGCTCACCGCGTGGGTCGGCACCGTTGTCGCGTACGGCACCACCGGGCGCGCGGCCCGTCGCTTCGGGGCAGGTGACCGGGCAGCCGCGGTAGCCGAGGGAGTCCAGTCGTCCTGGCTGGCGTTCGGTGTCGGCCTGCTGATCGCGATCGGCATGCAGTTCGGCGGTGGCGCGCTCGCGCGTACCCTCGCCGGCGGTGGTGGCGACGTGGCCGACGCCGCCGCGCACTGGCTGCGGATCGCGGCCCTCGGCGCCCCCGGCCTGCTGCTCGCCGCCGCCGGCAACGGCTGGCTGCGCGGCGTGCAGGACACCCGCCGCCCGTTGTACTTCGTGCTCGGGCCCAACCTGCTCTCCGCGCTGCTGTGCCCACTGCTCGTCTATCCCGTCGGGCTGGGCCTGATCGGCTCGGCGGTGGCCAACGTCGTCGCGCAGACGCTCTGCGGGGTGCTCTTCGCGGCGGCGCTGGTCGCCGAGCGGGTGTCGCTGCGGCCCCGGCCTCGCGTGATCCGGCAGCAACTGGTGCTCAGCCGGGACCTGCTGATCCGAGGGGTGGCGTTCCAGGCCAGCTTCCTCTCCGCGACCGCCGTCGCCGCCCGCTTCGGGGCCGCCGCCGTCGGCGCCCACCAGATCGCCCTGCAACTCTGGTTCTTCACCGCGCTGGTGCTCGACGCCCTCGCGATCGCTGCCCAGTCCCTGGTCGGCGCCGCGCTCGGGGCCGGCGACGACGCGGGCGCGCGGGCGCTCGCCCGCCGGATCGGGCTGCTCGGCGGTGGCTGCGGCGTCGCCTTCGCGCTCGTCGTCGCCGCCGGCGCCGGCGTCGTACCGTCGTGGTTCAGTTCCGACGCGGGGGTACGCGAGCAGGCCATGGTGGCCTGGCCGTGGTTCGTCGCCATGCTCCCGCTGGCCGGGGTGGTGTTCGCCCTCGACGGCGTGCTGATCGGCGCCGGTGACGTGCGTTACCTGCGCGACCTCACCATCGTGGCGGCGCTCGGCGGCTTCCTGCCGGCCATCTGGCTGGCGTACGCGCTGAACCTCGGGCTGGGCGGCATCTGGGCCGGGCTCACTCTGTTCGTGGTGATCCGGCTGGTCGCGCTCCTGCTGCGCCTGCGCAGCGGCGGTTGGGCGGTGACCGGCGCGGTTCGCTGACCAGGTCGCCGGCCGCCGCGATCCGGCCCGCACCGCACGGCGCGGCCGCGGGCCTCACCGCCGGCCTGCCCAGCCACCAGCCGGTACGGGCCGTCTGGCAGGCTTGGGCGTCGTGAGCACCGATGGTCTGATCGTGGTCGACAAGCCCGGCGGCATGACGTCGCACGACGTGGTGGCGCGGATCCGCCGGCTGGCCAGGACCCGACGGGTCGGGCACGGCGGCACCCTCGACCCGATGGCGACCGGGGTGCTGGTGATCGGGGTCGGCCGGGCCACCCGGCTGCTGACCTACGTGATCGGTGCGGGCAAGAGCTACACCGGCACCATCCGGCTCGGTCAGAGCACCGTCACCGACGACGCCGAGGGCGACGTGATCGCCACCACCCCGGCCGGGCTGGTGACCGACGAGGCGATCCGGTCCGCGCTGGCCGGGCTGAGCGGCGAGGTCGACCAGGTGCCGAGCGCGGTGAGCGCCATCAAGATCAACGGACAGCGGGCGTACAAGCGGGTCCGCGACGGGGAGAGCGTCGAACTGCCCGCCCGGCGGGTCACCATCTCCCGGTTGGCGGTGCTGGCGATCCGCCGCACCGAGCCGGACGTGGTGGACGTGGACGTGGACGTGACCTGCTCCTCCGGCACGTACATCCGGGCCATCGCCCGGGACGCGGGCCTGGCGCTCGGCGTCGGCGGCCACCTGACCGCCCTGCGGCGGACCGCGGTGGGTGGCTTCACCCTCGCCGAGGCGGCAACCCTCGACGAGTTGGAGCAGCGCGCCCCGGACGTGGTGAACCTGCCGTTGGACGCGGCGGCCGACCGGTTCTTCCCGCGTCGGGAGGCCACCGCCGACGAGGCCCGGGTGCTGGCCCACGGTGGGCCGCTGGACCCGACCGGCCGCGCCGGGCCGTACGCGGTGTTCGGGCCCGCGGGCGGCCTGATCGCTATCGTCAGCGAGCGGGACGGGCGGGCCCGCGCGGAGATCGTGCTCGCCCCGGCCTGAGGCCGGGCGACAGGGGAGGAACAGCATGCAGCGGTGGCGGGGGTACGAGGCGGCGCCCGGTGGGTGGGGGCGCTCGGTCGTCACCATCGGCGTCTTCGACGGCGTGCACAAGGGGCACCAGGCGACCATCGGGCACACAGTGGCCCGGGCCCGGGAGTTGGGCGTGCAGTCGGTGGTGGTCACCTTCGACCCGCACCCGGCCGAGGTGGTCCGCCCCGGGTCGCACCCGGCGGTGCTCAGCGAGCAGGCCCGCAAGGCGGAACTGATCGAGGCGCTGGGCGTGGACGTGCTCTGTGTGGTGCCGTTCACCGCCGAGTTCTCCCGGCTGTCGGCCGAACAGTTCGTCCACGACGTCCTGGTCGAGAACCTGCACTGCGCGCTCGTGGTGGTCGGTGGCAACTTCCGGTTCGGGCACCGGGCTGCCGGCGACGTGGCGCTGTTGGAGCGGCTCGGTCAGACCTTCGGCTTCGGGGTGGAGGGCAGCCCGCTCGTTGTCGAGGAGGGCACCGTCTTCTCCTCCACGTACATCCGCTCCTGCGTCGACGCCGGTGACGTCGGCGCGGCCGCCGCCGCGCTCGGCCGCCCACACCGGCTGGAGGGTGTGGTGGTCCGCGGCGACCAGCGGGGGCGGGAACTGGGCTTCCCCACCGCCAACCTGCTCTGCCACCGGTACGCGGCGGTCCCGGCCGACGGGGTGTACGCGGCGAGGCTGATCCGTCGCGGGCGGCACGAGCCCCTGATGGCGGCGGTGTCGGTGGGCACCAACCCGACGTTCTCCGGTCGGGAGCGGCGGGTGGAGGCGTACGCGCTGGACTTCAGCGGCGACCTGTACGGCGAGCGGCTGGCCCTGGACTTCGTGGCGCACCTGCGTGGCCAGGTCCGGTACGACTCGATCGAGCCGCTCATCGCCCAGATGAATCTGGACGTCGAAAGCACCAGGCGCGCGCTGGCCTGAGCATCGTGCGGCGACGCCGCCGAGGCCCTTCGCCGGGTGTTACCAGCGAGTGCTGGTAGTCTTGCCGAGACGTCGGGTGACCGGCGTGGGGCCTCGCGTGCCTGCTCGACGCCGCGGGTGCGAGGTACCGGTCCGTTCCCGGTCCATCTGGACGACGGACACCCACTTGATCAACCCATCGAAACAGGGAGAACATGGCGCTCGACCAGGAAGCCAAGGCCAGCATCCGCGCGGAGTACGCGACCGCCGAGGGCGACACCGGTTCGCCGGAGGTCCAGGTCGCGGTCCTCACCAAGCGGATCGCCGAGCTGACCGAGCACCTGAAGGTGCACAAGCACGACCACCACAGCCGCCGTGGGCTGCTGCTGCTGGTCGGCCGTCGCCGTCGGCTGCTCAACTACGTCCAGAAGAAGGACATTGCCCGCTACCGGTCGCTCATCGAGCGGCTCGGCCTGCGCCGGTGACGTGACGGGGGAGTGGCCTGTTGGCTGCTCCCCCGTACCGCGTCCCACCTGAAGAAACACGGGCCGCGCGACCACCCGAGAGGGAGCCGGTCAGCGTACCGGTCTCCGGTAGTGGCCCCCGGGAACCCCGGCATCATGCCGGCCACCCGGGCGCTTCGATCGAAGACCGGCCGGCTGAGCAGCTCCCCGATGTCGTGGGCCCACGACGCGAAGGAGCACGACAGCACATGACCGAGACCAAACTCGGCACCGAATCCCGCACCGCCGTGATCGACAACGGGTCCTTCGGCACCCGCGAGATCACCTTCTCCACCGGCCGGCTGGCTCGTCAGGCCGCCGGTTCCGTCATCGCCCAGCTGGGCGAGACGGTCGTTCTCTCCGCCACCACCGCCGGTAAGCACCCGAAGGAGCAGTTCGACTTCTTCCCGCTCACCGTCGACGTCGAGGAGCGGATGTACGCCGCGGGCCGCATCCCCGGCTCGTTCTTCCGCCGTGAGGGTCGGCCCAGCGAGGACGCGATCCTCACCTGCCGGCTGATCGACCGGCCGCTGCGCCCGTCCTTCGTGAAGGGCCTGCGCAACGAGGTCCAGGTCGTCGAAACCATCCTCGCGCTCGACCCGCAGCACCCGTACGACGTCGTGGCGATCAACGCCGCCTCGATGTCGACCAAGCTCTCCGGCCTGCCGTTCTCCGGCCCGATCGGGGCGACCCGCGTCGCCCACATCGACGGCCAGTGGGTCGCCTTCCCGACCCTGGAGGAGCTGGCCCGCGCCACCTTCGACATGGTCGTGGCCGGCCGCACCCTCGAGGACGGCGACGTCGCGATCATGATGGTCGAGGCCGAGGCCACCCCGAACGCCGTCGCGCTGATCTCGGCCGGCGCCGCCGCCCCGACCGAGGAGGTCGTGGCCAGCGGCCTGGAGGCCGCCAAGCCGGCGATCCGCGAGCTGTGCCGCGCGCAGAGCGAGCTGGCCGAGGTCGCCGCCAAGCCGGTCACCGAGTTCCCGGTCTTCCTGGACTACCAGGACGACGTGTACGACGCCGTCGCCGACCTGGCCCGCGGCGACGTCGCCGAGGCGATCACCATCGCCGGCAAAGCCGACCGCGAGGAGGCCCTGGACCGGGTCAAGGCGCGGGTCGCCGAGGAGCTGGGCGCCCGGTTCGAGGGCCGCGAGAAGGAGCTGTCCGCAGCCTTCCGCTCGCTCACCAAGTCCGAGGTGCGCAACCGCGTGCTGCGCGAGCAGGTCCGGATGGACGGGCGTGGCCCGCGCGACATCCGGCCGCTGACCGCCGAGGTCGGCGTGCTGCCCCGGGTGCACGGTTCGGCGCTGTTCGAGCGGGGCGAGACCCAGATCCTGGGCGTCACTACGCTGAACATGCTCCGGATGGAGCAGATGGTGGACACGCTGTCCCCGGAGAACCGCAAGCGCTACATGCACAACTACAACTTCCCGCCGTACTCGACAGGTGAAACCGGCCGAGTCGGCTCGCCGAAGCGGCGCGAGATCGGCCACGGCGCGCTCGCCGAGCGGGCCCTGATCCCGGTGCTGCCGTCGCGCGAGGAGTTCCCGTACGCCATCCGGCAGGTGTCCGAGGCGCTCGGCTCCAACGGCTCCACCTCGATGGGTTCGGTCTGCGCGTCGACGCTGGGCCTGCTCTCCGCGGGTGTCCCGCTGAAGGCGCCGGTCGCCGGCATCGCGATGGGGCTCATCTCCGACGAGGTGGACGGCAAGACCCAGTACGTCACGCTCACCGACATCCTCGGTGCCGAGGACGCGTTCGGTGACATGGACTTCAAGGTCGCCGGCACGCCGGAGTTCGTCACCGCGCTCCAGCTCGACACCAAGCTCAACGGCATCCCGTCGGACGTGCTGGCCGCCGCGCTGCAGCAGGCGAACGAGGCCCGGCAGGTCATCCTCGGCGTCATGAAGGCCGCGATCGAGGCTCCGGCCGAGATGTCGGACTACGCGCCGCGGGTCACCACCGTCAAGATCCCGGTCGACAAGATCGGCATGGTGATCGGCCCGAAGGGGCAGACCATCAACGCGATCCAGGACGAGACCGGCGCCGAGATCTCCATCGAGGACGACGGCACGATCTACGTCGGTGCCACCAACGGCCCGTCGGCCCAGGCGGCCGTCGACCGGATCAACGGCATCGCCAACCCGACGCTGCCGAAGCAGGGCGAGCGGTTCCTCGGCACGGTGGTCAAGACCGCCGCTTTCGGTGCGTTCATCTCGCTGCTGCCGGGTCGTGACGGCCTGCTGCACATCTCCAAGGTGGGCGACGGCAAGCGGGTCGAGCGCGTCGAGGACTTCCTCAACGTCGGCGACCGGGTCGAGGTCGAGATCGCGGACATCGACGCCCGCGGCAAGATCTACCTGGACAAGGTCCGCCCGGAGGGCGCCGAGGCGCCGGCCGCCGGTGAGGCCGCTGGCGGCGACCGGCCGGCTGGTCGGGACCGGGGCGACCGGGCTCCGCGTGACCGCGGCGACCGCGAGCGTGGCGGCGACCGGGGCGGCCGTGGTCCGGAGCGTGGCGGCGAGGGCGGCAACGGCGGGGGCGAGGGTGGCGAGGGCGGCGAGCGTCCGCGCCGCCGGACCCGGCACAGCTGACCGTCGTACATCGCATCACCCACCCCTCGTCGAACCGGGAGCAACACGTGAGTCGGGCCTTCAGTGCGCCGTTTCCACCGGATCGACGGGGGGTGGCCCCGTCTGGCTGGCAAGCCAGTGAGTCGGGTCGAGCCCGGGCCGCCGGGACGGGCGGCCGCTCCGGCGGCACCGCCCGCGCGGTGACCCGGACGCTCAGCGACGACCCGCTGGGTGGCACGGTACGACGTACCGTGCTGCCCAGCGGCCTGCGCGTCCTCACCGAGGCGATCCCGACGATGCGCAGTGTCTCGTTCGGCATCTGGGTGGCGGTCGGCTCCCGCGACGAGACCGGCCCGCAGGCCGGCGCCGCGCACTTCCTCGAACACCTGCTCTTCAAGGGCACCCACAAGCGCACCGCGCTGGAGATCTCCTCGCAGATCGAGGCGGTGGGTGGTGAGACGAACGCGTTCACCACGAAGGAATACACCTGCTACTACGCCCGGGTGCTGGACGAGGATCTGCCGCTGGCGATCGACGTGATGTGCGACCTGGTCGCCGACTCGCTGCTCGAGCCGGCCGACGTCGAAACCGAGCGCGGCGTCATCCTGGAAGAGATCGCCATGCACGACGACGAGCCCGGTGACGAGGTGCACGACCTCTTCGTCGAGGCCGTCTACGGCGACCACCCGATGGGTCGGCTGATCTCCGGCACCGCCGCGACAGTCACGCCGATGACCCGCAAGCAGATCCAGAACTTCTACCGGAGCCGCTACACCGCGCCGCAGATCGTCATCGCCGCCGCCGGCAACCTGGACCACGCCACGGTGGTCAAGCTGGTCCGCCAGGCGGTGCAGGGCACCCCGCTGGACAGCGACCCGGCCACCCCGGCACCGCACCGGGCGGCCACCCCGGCGGTACGCACCAAGCCGGCGACCACCAAGGTGGAGCCGAAGGAGACCGAGCAGGCGCACGTCATCCTCGGCTGCCCCGGCATCGACCGCCTGGACGACCGGCGCTTCGCCCTCGGGGTGCTCAACAACGTGCTCGGCGGTGGCATGTCGAGCCGCCTGTTCCAGGAGATCCGTGAGCAGCGCGGCCTGGCGTACTCGGTCTACTCCTACGCCAGCCAGTACGCCGACACCGGCCTGTTCGCCGTCTACGCCGGCTGCGCGCCGGGCAAGGTGGACGAGGTGCTGGCCCTGACCCGCGCCGAGCTGGCCCGGGTCGCCGCCGACGGATTGACCGAGGCCGAGGTGGCCCGCGGCAAGGGGATGAGCAAGGGCTCGTTCGTGCTCGGCCTGGAGGACACCGGCTCACGGATGAGTCGGCTGGCCAAGGGTGAGCTGCTCTACGGCGACCTGATGCCGGTGGACGAACTGCTGCGCCGCGTCGACGAGGTCACCGTGGCGGACGTCAACACCCTCGCCGCCGAACTGCTCAGCAGGCCGATGTCGCTGGCCGTGGTCGGCCCCTTCGGCGCGGGCGACTTCGCGGTCTGAGGTTCTGCCGCGCGGCACGGTGTCCCGGTCCGGGTGTGCCGGTCCCGGCGTCCCGGCCGGTGGAGCGCACCCGATCCGGCCGGAGGGGCACGTCCCGATTGGGATAGGTTGTGCCCCGTGACTGACGAGCAGGGCAAGACCCGGGTCGGCGTTTTCGGTGCGCGGGGCCGGATGGGCATCGAGGTCTGCAAGGCCGTCGCCGCCGCCGACGACCTCGACCTGGCGGCGTCGATCGACCAGGGCGACGACCGCTCCGCCGTGTCCGGCACCGACGTGGTCGTCGACTTCACCACGCCGGACGTCGTCATGGACAACCTCCAGTGGTGCATCCAGCAGGGCATCAGCGCTGTCGTCGGCACCACTGGCTTCACCGAGCAGCGGTTGGAGCAGGTGCGCGCCTGGCTGGCCGGCAAGCCCGAGGTGGGCGTGGTGATCGCCCCGAACTTCGGCATCGGCGCGGTGCTGATGATGCAGTTCGCCGCGCGGGCCGCCCGGCACTTCGAGTCCGTCGAGATCATCGAGCAGCATCACCCGCGCAAGTTGGACGCCCCGAGCGGCACCGCCACGCACACCGCCCGGCAGATCGCCAGGGCCCGGGCCGAGGCCGGCCTCGGCCCGGTGCCGGACGCCACAAAGGACGAGGTGCCGGGTGCGCGCGGTGCCGACATCGACGGGGTACGCGTGCACGCGGTACGCGCCACCGGCCTCGTCGCGCACCAGGAGGTGCTCTTCGGCGGCACCGGCGAGACGCTGACCATCCGGCACGACTCGTACGACCGGGTGTCGTTCATGCCCGGTGTGCTGCTTGCCGTCCGCGCGGTGCGCAACCGGCCCGGCCTCACCGTCGGCCTGGACGCCCTGCTCGACTGAGCGGGGCGGCTGGACCGTCCCGGTGCGGAAGCCGGACCTCCGTCACTCGACCTTCTCGGTCGGCACCGCGACGTGCAGGCGCACCTGCGGCACCAGCATGTCGTCGACGTCGAGCGCGCGGGCCGCGCCGTCAACCTCCCAACCGGTGCTGGTGAGGAACTTCCGGGTCGCCTCGTCAGCGTCGAACGCCCAGGCCACCGCCCGCCTCATCCCGTCCTCCCGCCACAGGTCGACGGCGGCGGCGAGCAGCCGACTGCCGTGCCCCCGCCGACCCCAGCGCGGCTCGACAAGCAGGTCGGTCACCGCCGCCACGTCCGGGCCGAGCGCGTCGGCCGGCTCTCCGGGAGCCAGCGCCTCGCCGTCGGCCGGGCCGGAGGCGGCGAACCCCACCAGATACGATTGCTCGGCCTGTTCGACGGCGACCAGCACCCGGTGCGCGCCCGAGGGCGGCTCCAGCACCGCGGCGTTCCACCGCCGGGCGAGGAACGCCTCGTCCAGGTTGTCGAGCACGTGCCGAGGCAGGATCCGGCGGTACGCGACCCGCCAGGTCGCGAGTTGGATGCGTGCGATCTCGCCGGCGTCCTCAGGACGCGCCGGGCGGACGTACCCGAGAGCCATGGGACGGAAGCCTACGCAGGGCGAGGGAGGCGACGGTGGCGCAGGGTGCCAGGAGGACGACCGCGCAGGTCGTCGGGGTGGTGGTGCTCGCCGCGGCGGTCGCCGCGTTCCTCGCCGTCGCCGCCGTGCGGCACGGCTTCTTCGACCTGAAGGTCTACTACGGTGCGTTGACCTGGTGGGTGCACGACGGCGGCGAGATCTACGACTACCTCAAGCCCGGCACCCAGTACGGCTTCACCTATCCGCCGTTCGCCGCGCTGGTCATGCTGCCGATGGCGTACCTGCCGTGGTCGGCCGCGATCGTGGTGAGTGTGCTCGCCAGCGTGGTCAGCACCACGGTGCTCATCTGGTGGCTTGTCGACCCGATCGCCCGCCGCGCCGGCTGGACCCGGTGGTTCGCCCTCGCGGTGGCGCTCTGCCTGGCCGCCGCGTTCGAACCGATGCGCGAGACCGTCAACTTCGGTCAGGTCAACACGCTGCTGCTCTTCCTGGTGGCGGTGGATCTGCTGCGCCTGCTGCCGGCCGGCAACAGGTGGGCCGGGGTGGGCATCGGGCTCGCCACCGCGATCAAACTGACACCCGGTGTCTTCATCGTCTACCTGCTGGTGACCGGGCGTTGGCGGGCGGCGCTCACCGCCTCCGGCACCGCCGCCGGGGTGTCGTTGCTGGCTGGTGCGCTCTTCCCGGACGCGTCCCGGGAGTTCTGGACGGAGGCGCTGTGGAACACCGGTCGGGTGGGTGAGCTGGCCTTCGTCTCCAACCAGTCGCTGCGCGGGGTGGTCGCCCGACTCGACCCGCAGCACCCGAGCACACTGCTGTGGCTGCTGCTGGTGCTCGGCACCCTGGCACTCTGGGCCTGGCGGTCCCGGGCCGCCGTCCAGGCCGGTGACGAGGCCACCGGCCTGGCGTTCACCGGCGCGGTGATGTGCCTGGTCAGCCCGGTCACCTGGGTGCACCACCTGGTCTGGCTGCTGCCCGCGCTGATCCTGCTTGTCGACAACGCGATGGCCGCGCCGGCCGGCCGCCGCCGGCGGGTCCTGCTTGTCGCCGCGACCATCGGGTACGCGCTGCTGATCAGCCGCACCGTCTGGTTCTGGGAGAAGGACTTCACCGGGTTGGACGGCTTCCTGGGCAGCAACGCCTACGTGTGGATCAGCCTGGCGCTGCTGGCCTTCCTGCCGATCCGCCGCTGGCTGACCTCGAACGGGTCAGCCGTCGAGGCGTCCGGCGTACCGCAGCTCGACCAGCCCGACCGGCGGACTCCCACCGGCCAGCGGCACCTGGTAGGTCGACCGCTCACCGTCCGCTGACAGGCCGGCGCGCTCGCAGAACCGGCGGGCCCGCCGGTTGTCCGCCAGTACCCACGCCCGGTAGTCACCCCAGCCCCGCTCGGCGAGCCCGGTCCGAGCGGCGGCCAGGAGCGCGGCTGCGCTCCCGTCCCCCCAGTACACGGGCTCCACGTACAGCGCCACCACCTCACCGACCGTCGGGTCCAGGTCGTCCCGGTCCTGGTTGCGGCGGTACGGCCCGAAGGTGGTGAAGCCGACGACCAGCCCGTCCACCTCGCCGAGGAGCGTGGTGAACGGATGTTCCGGGTCGGCGGTGCCGATGTCCCGGCGGCGCTGCGCCCAGGCCGCCACGTTCAGCCGCCCCAGCACCTCGGCTGGCATGAAGCCGGCGTAGCCCGCCTGCCAGCCGTGCACGTGCACCCGGGCGACCGCCTCGGCGTCGTCCGGCTCCTCCCGACGGATGGTCAGCATTGCACCGTTCTATGCCCCGTTGGTCCTCACGTCCAGCTTCCCGCACCGGCGTCGTACCGATGAATTAGGGTCGCCGACGATGACCGCACCGGAATCACTCTCGCTCGCCCAGGCCCGCCGCGTGGCACTCGCCGCCCAGGGCTTCGCCGACCCGGCGCCTGCCGGCGTGCCCACCCGCCGGCACCTGCGCCGGGTGCTCGACCGGGTCGGGTTGATCCAGATGGACTCGGTAAACGTGCTGCAACGCGCGCACTACCTGCCGCTCTACAGCCGGCTCGGGCCCTACCCGACCACGCTGCTCGACCAGGCCGCCTACCGCCGTCCGCGCGAGCTGTTCGAATACTGGGGCCACGAGGCGTCGCTGGTGCCGGTCGAGCTGCACCCGGTGCTGCGCTGGCGGATGGAACGCGCGCACAGCGAATCCTGGGGCGGCATGCGGCGGATCGCCCAGGAGCAGCCGGAGTTGGTCGCCTGGGTGCGGGACGAGGTGGCTGCCTGCGGCCCGCTGACCGCTGCCGAGATCGAGCACGACGCGCCTCGGGAGACCGGCAACTGGGGATGGAACTGGTCGGCGGTCAAGCGGGCATTGGAGTTCCTCTTCTGGGCCGGCGAGGTGACCGCCGCGGAACGCACCACCTCCTTCGCCCGCCGCTACGACCTACCCGAGCGGGTGCTGCCCGCAGCGGTGCTGGCCGCGCCCACCCCGACCGACGCCGAGGCGTACCGCACGCTGGTCGCTCTTGCCGCGCGGTCGCTCGGGGTGGCCGCCGAGCCGGAACTGCGCGACTACTTCCGGCTGCCGCTGGCCGGTGCCCGACAGGCCGTCGCCGAGCTGGCCGAGGCCGGTGAGCTGGTGCCGGTCACCGTGGCGGGCTGGCGTCAGCCGGCCTGGCTGCACGCGTCCGCCCGGCTGCCCCGGTGGATCCGGGCCAACACCCTGGTCAGCCCGTTCGACCCGCTGGTCTGGGAACGGGCCCGCACCGAGCGGCTGTTCGACTTCAGCTACCGGATCGAGATCTACGTCCCGGCGCCCCAGCGGGTCTACGGCTACTACGTGCTGCCCTTCCTGCAGGGCGACCGGTTCACCGCCCGGGTCGACCTGAAGGCCGACCGCAAGGCCGGGGTGCTGCTGGTGCCGGCCGCGTGGGTCGAGCCCGGCGCCGACCCGGGGGAGACCGCTGTGGCGCTCGCCGCCGAGCTGTACCGACTCGCTGGCTGGCTCGGCCTTGACGCGGTGGCGCCGCCGCTGGCCGGCGACCTGGCCGGCCCGCTCACCGCCGCCCTGGCCGGCGTGTCCGGTGTAGCGTGAGAGCGTGACGAGCGCTCCCGGACCGCTAGACATGCCGCAGCCCGCCCCCGGGGCGCTGCACACCGTGCCGGCTGACCCCGGCGCCGCCGCTTCCGTCGGAGCCGATCCGGTTGGCGCTGGTTTTGTTGGCGCCGATCCGGGTGGCGCCGCTTCGGTTGGTGTCGGTCCGGGTGGTGCTGGTCCGGGTGGCGCCGCTTCTGTTGGGGCCGGTCCGGTTGGTGTCGGTCCGGGTGGTGTCGGTCCGGTTGGGGCCGGCCCGGTTGGTGTCGGTCCGGGTGCTTGGTCGGCGTCCCCGCCGGGTGGCTACCCGGCGCACGAGTCGGACCGCTTCACGCAATACCGGCGGGAGGTGCCGGCGGACGTCCTCACCCGGTTCGTGCTGCGCCTCCACGCGCGTTCACCGCGCTGGGCGGCGCCGCTTGCCGCACTCGGCTGTGTCGGCGTCGGCATGGGCTACGCGCTGCTCAGCAACCCGGCCCACGCCGCCCCGGACGCCGCGCCCACCTGTCTGCTCAAGCTGACCACCGGGCTGGACTGCCCGGGCTGCGGCGGCACCCGCGCACTCTGGTACGTGCTGCACGCCGACCTGCCGGCCGCCGCCCGGCACCACTTCCTGTTCGTCTTCGCCCTGCCCTTCCTCGCGTACCTCTTCGTGGCCTGGGCGGGAAACCAGGCGTTCGGGTGGCGACTGCCCGAGCTGCGGCTCAGCTCGAAGGTCATCGTCGGGTTCATGGGCGCCTGGCTGGCCTTCTCGGTGCTGCGTAACCTGCCCTGGGCGCCGTTCACCTCGCTCTACGTCTGAGCGCCCCCGCTGCTCGCCGCGCCGCTCCGTCGATCCGGCGCTCGACCGGCATGCCCTGTGCGGACGTCCTTTGGACCTGACTCGTTTACGACATCACGTGCCGCCGCCTCCGCCTCCCGCGCCCTCCTCCCGCCCTCCGCCTCCGCCTCCGCCTCCCGCCCTCCGCCTCCGCCGCCTCCGCCTCCCGCCCTCCGCCTCCGCCGCCTCCGCCTCCCGCCCTCCGCCTCCGCCGCCTCCGCCTCCCGCCCTCCGCCGTCTCCGCCTCCCGCCCTCCGCCGCCTCCCGCCCTCCGCCTCCGCCTCCGCCTCCTGCCTCCTCCCGCGCTCTCCTGCCGCGCCCCCGTGATCGACTCGATATTCAGGAAACCGGGCGATCCACTCGCCCCGGACACCCCGACTTCCGGAAACCCGAGTCGATCACCCGGTTATGTCCGGCCCTGGCTCGGCACTGTGGCACGGCTCGGCCTCGCCGCACACTCGCGCCCTCGCTGCACAGTCGCGCCCTCGCTGCACACTCGCGCCCTCGGCGCACGGCGGCGGCCGATCCTGTCCCAAGATCGTGCTCGATTCCGGATGTGGTGGGGTCAGGTGCGCCGGAGGCCACTACATCCAGGATGTTGTTACCGATCTTGCGGATGGCAGCGGCTGACGGGGCAGTCGGGCGCTTGGGCGGCGCTTGTCGGTCGGGCGCTTGGGTGGCGCTTGTCGGCTTGGTGGTTCGTCCGCGGGGCTGATGTCGCAGACGATTCAGCTCCAAAGGACCCGTTGGAGGCGTCCGCCCCCGGCCTCGGCGACGATGCGCGGACCCGCCCCTCGCCCAGGGCGTCGTCGGCTTCCATCGCTGACCGAGTGATCGACATTGCAGGAGGCGTGCCTGAGTTGGGCCGGGAGGGGCCTCGCCACTACAGTCCCAGGAATGCCGGAGATGGTGCAGCCCCAGGTCAAGTTGATCGCGTGGACCCAGTTCGCGGCCCCGGACGATGTGCCGTGGTCGACCGATGCGGAGGGTGGCCAGGCGCTTGCCGAGTTCGCCGGCCGGGCCTGTTACCAGTCCTGGAAGAAGCCGAACCCGGCCACCGCCACCAACGCCGGCTACCTGGCGCACATCCTGGATGTCGGTCACCTGTCGGTGCTGGAGCACGGCTCGGTCACCTTCTACTTCACCGGGGTGTCCCGCTCCTTCACCCACGAGCTGATCCGGCACCGGCACTTCTCGTACTCCCAGTTGTCCCAGCGCTACGTACCGGAACGGGACGCGGCAATGGTCGAACCGGCGGTCATCGCCGACGACCCGGAGCTGCACAAGAAGTTCGTGGCCGCCGCCGAGGCGAGCGTTCAGGCGTACACCGAGTTGCTGGAGGGCCTCGAACAGCGCTTCTCCGACGAGCCGAACCCGACGCTGCGCCGCAAGCAGGCCCGGCAGGCCGCTCGGGCGGTGCTGCCCAACGCCACCGAGACCCGGATCGTGGTCAGCGGCAACTACCGGGCCTGGCGGCACTTCATCGCGATGCGGGCCACCGAGCACGCCGATGTGGAGATCCGCGAGCTGGCCGTGGAGTGCCTGCGCCAGCTGCAGGGCGTCGCCCCGAACGTGTTCGCCGACTTCGCGATCTCCACGCTGCCGGACGGCACCGAGGTGGCCGCCAGCCCGCACGAGGCGTCCTGAGCCCTTCCCTGGCGGGCCCCGGCTGGTCGTCCGCTAGGTTGGAGGGTATGACGCACGACCACCTCGACGCCGCCGCCCGACCGGTGTCCCGGCCCTTCGGCCGGCTGCTCACCGCCATGGTGAGCCCGTTCACCCCCGACGGCTCGCTCGACCTGGACGGTGCCGCCCGGCTGGCCAGCCACCTGGTAGACGAGCAGGGCAACGACGCGCTGGTGGTCAACGGCACCACCGGCGAGTCGCCGACCACCACCGAAGCGGAGAAGGAACAACTGATCCGGGCCGTGGTGGAGGCCGTCGGGGACCGGGCCAAGGTGGTCGCCGGGGTCGGCACCAACGACACCCGGCACACCATCGAGTTGGCCGCCGCCGCCGAGAAGGCCGGTGCACACGGCCTGCTGGTGGTCACCCCGTACTACAACAAGCCGCCGCAGAGCGGGTTGCTGCGACACTTCACCGCCGTCGCGGACGCCAGCGGCCTCCCGGTGATGCTGTACGACATCCCACACCGCTCCGGCGTGCCGATCGACACCGAGACGCTGGTCCGGCTCGCCGAGCACGGCCGCATCGTCGCGGTCAAGGACGCCAAGAGCGACCTGATCGCCACCGGCTGGGTGACCAGCCGGACCGGCCTCGCCTTCTACTGCGGCGAGGACGCCCTCACCCTGCCGGCGCTGGCCGTTGGCAGCGTGGGCGTGGTCGGTACCTCGACGCACTTCACCGGGGCACTGACCGCGCAGATGATCGAGGCGTACGACGCGGGGGACATGCCGGCCGCGCTTGCCCTGCACCGCCGGCTGCTGCCACTTTTCACCGGCATCTTCCGCACCCAGGGAGCCATCCTGGTGAAGGCGGGCCTGGCATCGCTGGGCCTGCCGGCCGGCCCGGTGCGCCCCCCGCTCGTGGACGCCACCACCGACGAGATCGCCCAGCTGCGCGCGGACTTCGCGGCAGCGGGCCTGGAGCTGCCCGAATGAACGAACGACACGATGGGCGCCGAGTAACGGCGTCGCAGAATGAGGTGGACGCGTGACCGAGGCGCACATCGAGGCGGAGCTACCCCCGCCGCTGCCGGAAGGCGGCCTGCGGATCATCCCGCTCGGCGGGCTCGGCGCCATCGGTCGGAACATGACCGTCTTCGAGTACGACGGCAAGTTGCTGATCGTCGACTGCGGGGTGCTCTTCCCCGACGTCGAGCAACCGGGCGTGGATCTGATCCTGCCCGACTTCGGTCCGATCCTGGACCGGCTCGCCGACGTCCAGGCCATCGTGCTGACCCACGGCCACGAGGACCACATCGGCGCGGTGCCGTACCTGCTCGCCCACAAACCCGACATCCCGCTGGTCGGCTCACAGTTCACCCTCGCGCTGGTCGAGGCCAAGTTGGCCGAGCGGCGGATCCAGCCGTACACGCTCACCGTGCGGGAGGGCGGCCGGGAGCGGCTCGGCCCGTTCGAGTGTGAGTTCTTCGCTGTCAACCACTCGATCCCGGACGCCCTCGCGGTGGCCATCCGCACCCCCGCCGGCCTGGTGCTGCACACCGGCGACTTCAAGATGGACCAGCTGCCGCTGGACGGTCGGATCACCGACCTGGCCGGCTTCGCCCGGCTCGGCGCCGAGGGCGTCGACCTGTTGTTGTCCGACTCCACGAACGCGGAGATCCCCGGCTTCGTCACCCCGGAGCGGGAGATCGGGCCGGTGCTCGACTCGATCTTCGCGAAGGCCAAGGGTCGCATCATCGTGGCGTCGTTCGCCTCACACGTGCACCGCGTGCAGCAGGTCTTCGACTCCGCCGCGGAGCACGGCCGTAAGGTCGCGCTGATCGGCAGGTCCATGGTCCGCAACATGGGCATCGCGCGGGACCTGGGTCTGCTCAACATCCCGAACGGCCTGGTCATCAGCATCGACGAGGCGACCACGCTGCCGCCGGACGAGATCGTCCTGATGTCCACCGGTTCCCAGGGCGAGCCGATGAGCGCGCTGGGCCGGATGGCCAGCGGCGACCACCGGCACATCACCATCGCCCCCGGCGACACCGTGGTGCTGGCCTCCTCGCTGGTGCCCGGCAACGAGACCTCGGTCTACCGGGTGATCAACCGGCTCGCCCGCGCCGGCGCGGTGGTCGTCCACAAGGACGTGGCTAAGGTGCACGTCTCCGGGCACGCCCCCGCCGGGGAACTGCTCTACCTGCTCAACGTGGTCCGGCCCAGCAACCTGATGCCGGTGCACGGTGAGTGGCGTCATCTGCGCGCCCACGCCCGGCTCGGCATCGAGTCCGGGGTCGCCGCCGACCGGGTGGTGATCTGCGAGGACGGCGACGTGGTCGACCTGGTCGAGGGCCGCGCCAGCCTGGTCGGGCGGGTGAAGAGCCGGTACGTCTACGTGGACGGCCTCGCCGTCGGTGACGTCAGCGAGTCGCTGCTCACCGAGCGGCGGATCCTCGGTGACGGGGGCTTCATCGCCACCACGGTGGTCGTGGACTCGGTCACCGGCAAGGTGGTCGCCGGCCCGACGCTGTCCGCGAAGGGCTTCTCCGAAGACCCGGAGGCGTTCAACCCGGTGGTCCCGCTGGTCACCGAGGCGCTGAACCGGGCCGCGGCGGACGGCGTCACCGACCCGCACCAGCTCCAGCAGATCGTCCGCCGGACCGTGGGGCGGTGGGTGAACGACAAGTACCGTCGTCGCCCGATGATCGTGCCGACCGTCGTCGAAGTCTGACCTGTGTGACCGGGCCGGTCGCCGACATCCCCCGTGGTTGTCGGTGGCCGGCCCGGCCCATCCCGGTCGGTTCGGCTCAGTGCCGGACTCCCGGGCGTGCGGTTACTGATGCTGGTAGCACCGCTGCGGGGCCCTTCCGGTTGCGCGCTGTCGGATGTCGCACAATCGCGCGCCGCGCCCAACCATTGACGAGGGTCGTGACTCAGGGGAGCGCGGCGACCGCCTCGGCGTAGGCGACCCCGGTGGCGATGGCGGCGTCCACGAGCACTGTCAGCTGCGCCGGGGCCACGCCGTGGCTCAGGTCGGTGGCGACGTCCCCGGCCAGCACCAACTCCCCGCCGAGGTCGTGCACGTACGCCTTGGGTAGCAACCGGTCGTGGTTCCAGGCGTTGCAGAAGGCGTACGCCTCGGCGCGGCGGGTCGCCGGCAGCCGGCGGGCGGCCATGGCCCGGGCGTGCAGCACCGCACGGCGTTCACCGGCCCGTTGGAACTCGACCACCACGCCATCCCACCGGCCGACGACCCGCTCGCCCTCCTCGACCAGGTACCCGTCGCCGCGCCGGTCAAGGGCCGCGGTGATCAGGTCGAGCGTCAGCGCCATCAGCTCCCGCCCGCCCGACCCGATCCGCCCGTCGGACCCGCCGGCGTCGGGCTCGCCGGCGTCGGACCCGGCGGCGTCGGGCTTGGCGGACCCGTCCGGCTCGTCGTCGACGGGTAGCGCGACCGGTGCCGTGAGCGGTCGCTCGGCGAGCCAGGCCGCCATCCGTCCCGAGTGGTGGCCCGTGCCGTTGCGGGCGTCGAAGCTGCCGGCCAGCTCGTTTGCCACGGCGAGCAGCAGCCCGCCGAGGGCTGCCACGTCCGGTTCGGTGGCGGGCCGCTCGCCGTACGCCGGGCGTGGCATCGTGCGCCCGCCCAACCCGGCCGCCACGGCGAGACCGCAGACCAGCGCCCCGGCAGCGGCGAACTCCATGGCGGCGAAATCGTCTGTGGGCCGATCCAACCGGGGCAGTTGCTCGGCCAGGATGGTCAGCCCGCGTTCCAGGTGCCCGCCCAGGGCGCAGAACCGCAGATGCGCGGCGAGGTGCGCGAACGCGGCGGGTTCGTGCCGGTGCCGGCGGTACGCCCGCACGTGTGCCGCCGCGGCCCGCTGTTGCTCGCCGACCCGCAGAGCGGGCAGCAGGCTGGCGACCAGGTTCCGTTCGGGCTGGTCGGTGCAGGCCGCCGGGGCATCGTCGGTCTCCGCCAGCTCGTCCAGCGCGGCTCGCCACTCGCCCCAGCCGGCCAGCAGTTCCGCGCGCCGGGCCGGGGCGCAACCGGGGCAGCCGCCGGCCGGACCGGGCGGCCGGGCGGACCACCGCTCGTACCAGTGCCGGGCGGTGGGTTCGTCGCCCAGGTGGTCGGCGATCCGACAGTGCAGCTCCGCGACGGTGGGCGCGTCCGGACCGGCCGCGCCGACCCGGTGGGCCAGGTCGTGCAGCAGGGCGCGGGTCTGGTCCAGCCCGACCCGCGGGGTGCCGAGCAGCGCCTCCACCGCGTACCGCTGGTAGCGCAGCAGCAGCCCGGTCTCGACGTCGGTGAGCAGTTCGGGCCGGTGGTCGGCGGCGGCCCGGCACCGCCGGACCGGCTCGACCAGGCGCCACCGCTCCCCGTGCAGCAGGTACGCCTCGATCAGCGCGAACCGGGCGTCCACGCCGGACCGGACGTCCCCGGTGGCGTCGGCGCGTTCGGCGAGCCGTTCCAGGGCCACCTGCCGGGCCGGGCCGTCGGGCAGGTCCCGGGCGTCGGCGAGCGCGACCGCCAGGGCCGGCGGGGCGGCCCCGTCGAGCCGGCCGACGGGACCGGCGGGCGGTGCGACGCGGCGGCCGGCCCGGTCGGTACGACCGGCGGTGAACTCGTCCCGGCCGGTCACGACGGCACCGCGCCGGGCAGTCGACGGACCGCCACGGCGAGTTGGCAGCCGGTGGAGATGCCACAGTCGAGCAACTGGTCGAGCTGGTGCGGGGTCACCCCGCGTTCCAGGTCGGTGACCACCTCGCCGTAGACCCGGGCCCGACCACCGTCGTCGACGTGGACGAAGGCCTTGGGCCAGAGCCGGTCGTGGTTCCACGAGTTGCAGAACGCGTACAGTGCGGGCACCTGCTCGATGCCGAAGGTGGGCGTGACCATCGTGCGGACCTGGAGCAGCTCGCCGTCCCCGCCGAGGCGCAGGAACCAGATCGTGTTGTCGTCGAAGCGACCCACCAGTTCGCCGTCCACGCTCAGGGCGACGGGCCGGCCACGGGCGGCGAGCACAGCGGCGACCAGTTCGCCGCTCAGTGGGCGTAGCGCGCCCGGGTGCCCGGCCAACACATCGTCCGGATCGCCCTCGAACTCCGGCGACGCCATGGGGCATCCCTTCTGAGGCGGATATCACGACCGGCGGCGGGGCCAGTGTTGCGACGCGCGGACACGACCCGGAAAAGCGGGGATCTGCCCGGCCCCACCGTTACCGTGACTCTATGGCGGGCCGTACCTCTCAGGCGAGTCGGCGGCGCGGCGCGTCGCCGCGCGGTGGCACCAACAGTCGTGCCCGTCAACCGGCGAAGAAGACCCGGGCGCCGGTCCGTCGTCGTACGGCGCCGGCCCGGCCCGGCCCGGCCGTCTACCTGGGCCGCGCGGTGGGCGCACTGTGGATGGGCGTGGCACACGGGATGGGCTGGGCGGTGCGGGCCGCCGGTCGGCAGGCGGCCTCCGCCCGCGACCTCGACCCGGAGCACCGCCGGGACGGCGCCGGGCTGCTGATGTTCGGGCTCGCACTGCTCACCGCCGTGGCGCTCTGGCTGTCCGGGGCAGGCCCGGTGGGCGCGCGACTGGCCGACTCGATCCGGTTGTTCCTGGGCGCGATCTCGGTGGTCGTACCGGTGCTGTTGATGATCGGGGCTTGGCGGTTGATGCGTCAGCCGGCCGACCCGGAGCACCGGGGCCGCGGGTTGATCGGTTGGAGCTCGCTGCTCGTCTCGACCGCCGCGTTGCTCCACATCGGGCAGGCCCCGGACAACCCGTTGCAGCGGGACTTCGCGGGCGGGCTGGTCGGTGCGGGCATCGGTGGGCTGCTGGAGCGTGCGGTCACCGCCTGGGTGGCGGTGCCGCTGCTGGTCCTGCTGCTGCTCTTCGGTCTGCTCGTGGTGACGGCGACACCGATCAACAAGATCCCGGAGCGGCTGGGCCTGTTGGCCGGCGGGCTGGTCGCCGCGCCGGAGGCCACCGAGGAAGCCGACGAGCCGGTCGCCCCGCGGACGCGGAAGCGGCCGGCGAAGCGGATGCCGCCGCCGGTGGACCCGGACGACTTCGCGGACCTGGACGACGCGGACCTCCAGGAGACCATGGTGCTGCCGCGCAAGTCGCCGGCGAAGGTGCCGGCGAGCCGCCGGCCGCCGGTCGAGCCGCCGGAGCACTCGCCCGCGCCGACCCGGGCCGAGCAGCTCGCGTTGACCGGGCTGGCCGGTGACTACACCCTGCCGCCGGCGAACATGCTCAGCGCCGGGGCCGCCGCGAAGACCCGCAGCAAGGCCAACGACGAGGTGATCGCCGCGCTGACGGGGGTGTTCGACCAGTTCGACGTGGACGCCGCGGTCACCGGCTTCACCCGTGGCCCGACTGTCACCCGGTACGAGGTCGAGTTGGGTCACGGCGTGAAGGTCGAGCGGATCACCCAGCTGTCCCGCAACATCGCGTACGCGGTGAAGTCGCCGGACGTACGGATCCTGAGCCCGATCCCGGGCAAGAGCGCGGTCGGCGTGGAGATCCCGAACACCGACCCGGAGAACGTGGCGCTCGGCGACGTGCTGCGCTCACGGGCGGCGACGAGCGACCACCACCCGATGGTGGTGGCGCTCGGCAAGGACATCGAGGGCGGCTACGTGGTGGCCAACCTCGCGAAGATGCCGCACATCCTGATCGCCGGAGCCACCGGCGCGGGCAAGTCGAGCTGCCTCAACACCCTGCTGGTGTCGATCCTCACCCGGGCCACCCCGGACGAGGTCCGGCTGCTGCTGATCGACCCGAAGCGGGTCGAGATGACCGGCTACGAGGGCATCCCGCACCTGGTCACCCCGATCGTGACGAATGCCAAGAAGGCCGCCGACTCGCTGGACTGGGTGGTCCGCGAGATGGACATGCGCTACGACGATCTCGCCGCCAACGGGGTCCGACACATCGACGACTTCAACCGCAAGGTCCGCAACGGCGAGATCAAGGCCCCGCCGGGCAGCGAACGGGAGATGCGCCCGTACCCGTACCTGTTGGTGATCGTGGACGAGCTGGCCGACCTGATGATGGTCGCCCCGCGCGACGTGGAGGATTCGGTCGTCCGGATCACCCAGCTGGCCCGGGCCGCCGGCATCCACCTGGTGCTGGCCACCCAACGTCCCTCGGTCGACGTGGTGACCGGTCTGATCAAGGCGAACGTGCCGTCCCGGCTGGCGTTCGCCACCTCGTCGCTCGCGGACTCCCGGGTCATCCTCGACCAGCCCGGCGCGGAGAAGCTGCTCGGCCGTGGTGACGGGCTCTTCCTGCCGATGGGCGCCTCCAAACCGGTCCGCATCCAGGGCGCCTGGGTCACCGAGCGCGAGATCGCCGACGTGGTGAAGTTCTGCAAGGACCAGCGCGAGCCGGAGTTCCGCCCGGACGTGCTGGCCCCCGCCAAGGACAGCCAGAAGAAGATCGACGAGGACATCGGCGACGACCTCGACCTGCTGGTGCAGGCCGTGGAGTTGGTGGTCACCTCGCAGTTCGGCTCGACCTCGATGCTCCAGCGCAAGCTGCGTGTCGGTTTCGCGAAGGCGGGCCGACTGATGGACCTGATGGAGACCCGGGGTGTGGTCGGGCCGTCCGAGGGGTCGAAGGCGCGCGACGTGCTGGTCAAGCCGGACGAGCTGGACGAGGTCCTGGCCGGCCTGCGCGGCGACGTGGACTGACCGGCGAAACCGCTCCCGGGAAGCGCGACGGGCCCGCCGGTAGCCGGCGGGCCCGTGACCGGGGAAGCGTTAGTTGAGCACGGCGGCGGCGATGACGGTGCCGAGGATCGCGCCGACCAGGCTGGCCGCCGCGGCGTACCAGCCGAGCGGCTTGTCACCGAGCACCGCGCCGACGATGCCGGCGACGATGCCGAGCACCCCGAAGACGATCGGGGGAAGCAGCAGGGCGAGGACTGCGAAGACGAAGCCCACGATGGTGAGGATCCGGGCAGCGTTGGCGCGGGGGCGTGCGTTGCTGGGCAGGTCGGCCATGTCTTCCTCCGGGTGAGAGCCTGTCGTGACGCATTGATCACTACCCACTGTGGGCGGTGGCCACGCCTGCCCGGGTGGCTTCTCAGTGGAAGATCTTCAGACCGATCACCCCGGCGACCACAAGCAGCAGGCACAGGATCCGGGGCAGGCTCGCCGACTCGCCGAGCGCAAGCATCCCGACCAGCGCGGTGCCGACCGCGCCGATGCCGACCCAGACCGCGTAACCGGTGCCGACCGGGATCTCGCGCAGCGCGTACGCCAGGCCGGCCATGCTCAGCACCAGCGTCGCAGCGAACACCAGGGACGGGACCAGCCGGCTGAGGCCGGCGCTGCGGTCCAGGGCGACCGCCCAGGCCGTCTCCAACAGTCCGGAGATCACCAACACCAGCCAGGCCATCTGTACCTCACGGGGGAGTGCCCGGGCCGCCGGGGCCGGGACGAGTCGGGTCTGCACGTCGCGGGGCGTCTTGGCCTGACCGGGTACGCCCACCACTCGTCCGGGGTGGCCGCAGGCCACCGACGCCGACGCTAGCACCGGTCGGCCGGCGTGCCGACTGACTCGGGTGCCGATGACGCAGTGACTCCCGCCACCCCGTATTGACCTGCACTTGACTCTAACTTGCAGGATGGCCACCATGACGCTGATCTATGCCGACTCCGAGGTCGCCGCCGCGCTGGACGCGGCCACCACCGTCGACGTCATGCGGGCCGCCCTGCTGGCCGCGTACGAGGGACGACTCGTGGCTCCGCCCCGGGCCGCGGCCCCGCTCGGCGGTGGGCGGCTGGTGCTCACCGCCGGGCACCTGGTCGGCGAGTGGTACGGCTTCCGCTCCTACGACACCTTCGGCCACCCGCAGAGCGAGCAGGTGGTAGTGCTGCACGACGCGGGCACCGGGGCGGTCCGGGCGGTCGCGGTAGGCGAGGAGCTGGGTTCCCGGCGTACCGGAGGGTTGGGTGGCCTGGCGGTCGACGCCCTGGCCCGCCCGGACGCGGCCACCCTCGGCGTGATCGGCTCCGGCCGGCAGGCGTGGACCCAGGTCTGGGCCGCCGCCGCGGTCCGCCCGTTGCGCGAGGTGGTGGTGCACAGCCGCTCCGCCGCCCGGCGGGACGCCTTCGCCGCGCGGGTCCGCGCCGAGCTGGGCGTGGCCGCCCGCACGGTGGCGGACCCGGGCTCGGCAGTGGCCGGGCGGGACATCGTGGTGCTCGCCACGACCAGCCCGACGCCGGTGCTCTGCGCCGCCGACCTCAGCCCCGGCACGCACCTCAACGCGGTCGGCTTCAAACAGCGTGACCGCAGCGAGTTCGGCACCGACCTGCTGGACGCCGCCGACCTGCTGGTCACCGATTCGCCGGCCCAGGCGGCGGACTACCAGCCGCCGATGCTCGCGGCCACGCCCCCGTACGCCGGGCGGTTGGCCGACCTGGGCGCCATCCTGGCCGGCGCGGCCCCCGGCCGGACCACCGCGGACCAGCTCTCGGTCTTCTGCTCCACCGGCCTGGCCGGCACCGAGGTCTTCCTGCTCGATGCGTTGACCCGGATGGGCGCCGTGGCCCGCTGAGCGCCGGCGGAGGGCGGGGTGACCGATCGGGCGCCGAGCCGCCCGCCCGGCCACCGCCGCAGCCCCGCGTGCGTGGGCTCACCCGGACGGCCCGGTACCCTCGGATGGTGTCTGCCACCTCTCCTTCTCCCGCTGACCACGCCGAGGGCCGTCGCGTCGCCCTGCTCACCCTGGGCTGTGCCCGCAACGAGGTCGACTCGGAGGAGCTGGCCGCGCGCCTGCACGCCGACGGCTGGCAGGTGACCACCGACGGCGAAGGCGCCGACGTGGTGGTCGTCAACACCTGCGGCTTCGTGGAGAAGGCCAAGCAGGATTCCATCCAGACCCTGCTCGCCGCCGCCGGGACCGGCGCCAAGGTGGTAGCGGCGGGCTGCATGGCCGAGCGGTACGGCCGGGAGCTGGCCGACAGCCTGCCCGAGGCGCAGGCGGTGCTGAGCTTCGACGACTATCCGGACATCGCCGCCCGACTGAACGCGGTGGTCGCCGGTGAGCAGATCACCGCGCACACCCCTCGGGACCGGCGTGAGCTGCTGCCGCTGACCCCGGTGAAGCGGCGCGACAGCGCCGTGTCGCTGCCCGGTCACGGCACCGTGAGCCGCACCGTCGTCGACACCGACGAGCACACCCCCGCGCACCTGCGCCAGGTGCTGCGCCGCCGGCTGGACACCGGCCCGGTGGCCTCGTTGAAGCTGGCGAGCGGCTGCGACCGGCGCTGCGCGTTCTGTGCCATTCCCGCGTTCCGCGGGGCGTTCGTCTCGCGTACGCCGGACGAGTTGCTCGCCGAGGCGGAGTGGCTGGCCAAGACCGGCGTACGGGAGTTGGTGCTGGTGAGTGAGAACTCCACCTCGTACGGCAAGGACCTCGGCGACCCCCGCGCGTTGGAGAAGCTGCTGCCGCAGCTCGCCGCGGTGACCGGCATCGTCCGGGTGCGGGCGAGCTACCTCCAGCCGGCGGAGACCCGACCCGGGCTGGTCGAGGCGATCGCCAACACCCCTGGGGTGGCCGCGTACTTCGACCTGTCGTTCCAGCACTCGAGCGAGCCGGTGCTGCGCCGGATGCGGCGTTTCGGCTCCACCGACCGGTTCCTGGAGCTGCTCGCGGGTGCCCGGGCGTTGGCTCCGGACGCGGGTGCCCGGAGCAACTTCATCGTCGGTTTCCCCGGCGAGACCCGCGCCGATGTCGATGAGCTGGTCCGGTTCCTGACCGAGGCCCGGCTGGACGCGATCGGGATGTTCGACTACAGCGACGAGGACGGCACCGAGGCCGCCGGCCTGCCCGGCAAGGTCTCCGCCGCGACGATCAAGCGGCGCTACGACCGGTTGAGCGCGCTCGCCGACGAGCTGTGCTCGCAGCGGGCCGAGGACCGGCTCGGCTCGACAGTCGAGGTGCTCGTCGACTCGATCTCGGACGGCGTGGTGGAGGGTCGGGCGGCGCACCAGGCGCCGGAGGTGGATGGTTCGACCACCCTGGTCGCCCCGGCCGAGGGTGCTGTCGATCTCGCCGCGCTGCGCCCGGGTGACCTGGTACGCGCGACGGTGACCGGCACCGAAGGGGTGGACCTGCTGGCGGTGCCGGATGAGATGATCTCGGCGACGCCCGGCGCGGCACGGTGACGGTGGGCCCAGACGGAGCGGGGGAGCCCAGTAATGCGGTGCCGGGAACGCCACGGAGTGCGGCGGTGACCGGGGCGGCGGAGTCGACGCCGGCCCGGGTGGTCGCCGTGGTGCCCGTCGTCAACGCGGCAAACGCGTTGACCGCCCTGCGGCTCGCGCTGGTGCCGGTCTTCGCCGCCTCGGTGATCATGTCGGGGATGACCCACGCCGGCTGGCGGATGGCCGCCTGCCTGATCTTCGCGGTGGCGTCGGCGACCGACCTGGTGGATGGCTGGATCGCGCGCCGGTTCGGGCTGGTGACGTCGGTCGGTAAGGTGGCCGACCCGATCGCCGACAAGGCGCTCACCGGTGCCGCCCTGGTGTTGCTCTCCTGGTACGACAGGCTGCCCTGGTGGGTGACCGCGCTGATCCTGGTCCGCGAGCTGGGCATCACCGGGCTGCGGTTCTGGGTGATCCGGCACGGCGTGATCGCGGCCAGTCGAGGCGGCAAGGTCAAGACCGCGCTGCAGATCCTGGCCATCGCCTGGTATCTCTGGCCGATGCCCGCCGCCCTCGCCGCCGTCGGTCCGTGGATCATGGCTGCCGCCGTCCTGGTCACTGTGGCCACCGGCTTCGACTACATCGCCCAGGCACTCCGCCTCCGCCGCCCCCGCTGACCCCACCCCGTCCGCTGCCCTTGACCATGGGGAAGTCGGCACCGGGGCGGCGTGTCGCGGGGCTAACCTCATGATCGACGCGACCGGGTGGGCAGGGTTGGGGGCCGTTGGGTGGGGAAGGACGGGTTCATGCGGGATGCGGGTGTCGAGCGGCCGGCGGCAGGCGCGGCGTCGGAGGATGCCACAGCGGGCAGTGCGGCAGCGGGCGTGGTGCACCGGTTGGCGCAGCGGCACGAGACCCTGGCCACCGTCGAATCGCTCACCGGCGGGTCGCTGGCCGCGTCGATCGTCGACATCGCCGGGGTCAGCGGAATCTACCGGGGCGGCCTTGTGGTCTACGCCACCGAGTTGAAGGGCAGCCTGGCCGGCGTACCCGCCGACCTGCTGGCCGAGCGGGGCCCGGTGGACCCGGAGGTGGCGGCGGCCCTCGCCGAGGGCGGTCGCCAGCGTTGCGGGGCGGACTGGGGGGTGGCCACCACCGGCGTCGCCGGCCCGGAACCGCAGGACGGCAAGCCCGTCGGCCTGGTCTACGTCGCGGTCGCCGGCCCCAACGGCGGGGCGGTCCGGCAGCTCGACCTGGACGGTGGGCGGGACCACGTTCGCGCGGCGGCGGTGGTCGAGGCGCTGCGGCTGCTCATCGAGCGGATCCACGACGCCGACGTCCAGGACCCCGACCTCGACCCCCAGGCCCGCCCGGGCGCCCCAGCCGACGGTCCCGAGGCCCGGAAGGCAGCCGGTGGTCCCGAGGCCCGGGAAGCGGCCGGTGGTCCCGAGGCCCGGGAAGTGGGCGACGACCCGGAAGGTCCCGTCGATACCGCCACAGGCACCCGGGGCAGGGCCGGGACGGCCGATGCCGCCCGCCGGTGAACCGGTGCCGACGAACCGACGGGCGGGGCGGGATGTCGGTCGGGCTCGCAACGGGTACGGTTGCGGGAAGGCTCCGACGTTTCGGGGTCGGCGCGGTCCGCCGCAGCCGGCCGCCCAGCGCCGGGCGCGAGGTATCCCTCAGGGGGAGGTGCGATGATCCTGCTACGCCGGGTGATCGGTGACGCACTGCGGGCGCGCCGGCAGGGGCAGCAGCGCACGCTGCGTGAGGTCTCCACCGCCGCCAACGTCAGCCTCGGTTACCTCTCCGAGATCGAGCGGGGGCACAAGGAGCCGTCAAGCGAGCTGCTCGCCGCGATCTGTGACGCCCTCGGTGCCCGCCTGTCCGAGCTGCTCCGCGAGGTGAGCGACACAGTGGCGCTCGCCGAGCAGATGCCCGACGTGCTCGTCTCGATGCAGGAGGAGCCGGCCGACGCCGCGGCCGTGCCCAAGAGCACCAGCCGGGGCGTCCGTCAGGTCACCTCCGATGGCAAGGTCGCCGTCTCGGTCCGCCAGGATTCGCCGCTCAAGGCCACGCTGCGCAGCGCGCGTGTCCGCCCGACCGAGCGCGACCGGGACGTGGTCTGCGCCGCCTGAGCCCGCCGCCCGGTTGACAATGGGAGGGGTGGCTCCGGCCGCGTAGGCTGGCCCACAGGAGCTGCCGGTGTGGTCGACCGACCGGTACGGATGCCTCGTCGGTGTTCGGCTGGGACCATGAAGCTCGGCCGGTGGTGGCCAGTCAGTCCATCCGGCCCGGCCGGCCGTGGTGGAGCGACGCTACTGAGGGGATACGGCGGAGATGGCGAACCCGTTCGTCAAGGGTTGGAACTACCTGATGGCGCTCTTCGGCGCGAAGATCGACGAGCATGCCGATCCGAAGGTGCAGATCCAGCAGGCCATCGAGGATGCCCAGCGGCAGCACCAGGCGCTGGTGCAGCAGGCTGCCGCGGTGATCGGCAACCAGCGTCAGCTGGAGATGAAGCTGTCCCGGCAGATGTCCGAGGTCGAGCGGTTGCAGGGCAACGCCCGGCAGGCCCTGGTGCTGTCCGACCAGGCCCGGGCCAAGGGCGACGAGGCCGAGGCGACGCGGTTCGAGCAGTCGGCGCAGACCCTGGCGACCCAGTTGGTCTCCGCCGAGCAGGCCACCGAGGACCTGAAGACCCTGCACGACCAGGCGCTTGGTGCCGCCGCCCAGGCCCGTCGTGCGGTCGAGAACAACTCCATGATCCTCCAGCAGAAGCTCGCCGAGCGCACCAAGCTGCTCAGCCAGCTGGAGCAGGCCAAGATGCAGGAGTCGGTGGCCCGCTCGCTGGAGTCGATGTCGTCGCTTACCGCGCCCACCAACACCCCGTCCCTGGACGAGGTGCGCGACCGCATCGAGCGGCGGTACGCCACCGCGATGGGGCGCGCCGAACTGGCCGGCAACTCCGTCGAAGGTCGGATGTTGGAGATCCAGAAGGCGACTATCGACTCGGCCGGCTCGGCCCGGCTGGAGCAGATCCGCTCAAGCATGGCGGGCGAGCAGCTCGGCGGCTCGTCGCAACGACAGGCAGTGCCGCAGGCCGAGCCGGCCAGCCCGGCCACCGACCCGACGGCCGCTGCCCGGCTCGACGAGCTGCGTGCCAGCATGGCCCGCGAGCGGGGCACCGGCGACCCGACCGCCGCCGGCTGAACGACCGGACCGAGGAGGCCAGGGTGGCAGACGAGCGGACCCGGTACTTCCGGCGGCTGGATCGACTCCGCCGGTCCGCCCGACGGTGGAGCGTGCTGGCCGGTGGGCTCGGAGGAGCGGCGGCGGTGCTGACCCCGTACGCCGGCCTTGGTCTGCCCGACGCGGCCTGGGCCGGCGCCGCGGGCAGTGCGGTGGCGCTCGCCGCCTGGCGCTGGATCGACGTGCGTGCCCTCGCCGCCCAGCCCGCACCGCCCGCCCTCGACCCCGCGGAGGCGGCGGCCCGGTCGCGGGCCCGCCTGGTCGCCGCCGTCGAGCGGCTGCCCGTCGGCCCGGGGATGCTGGCCGAGGTTCGCCGGGTGCGCTCCCGGATCGCCCTGCGCGGCACCAGCGCGGGCGAGCAGTGGGCCCGACTGGACCGGGCGGCGCTCACCCTGGCCGGCATGGCCCCCCGGCTCACCGGGCTGGCCGAGCCGGCGGTGCTGGAGGCCGCCGACGCCGACCGTTCGCTGCGCGACCTGGCCGCCCGGGTGGCGAGTGTCGAACGTGCGCTGCGGTTGGCCCCGGCCGACGCCCGCCCGCCACTGGCCGAGGCGCACGCCGTGCTGACCGCCCAGCTGAAGGCCGGGGTCGCCGCCTACGAGCGGCTGGTGGTGGCCGCCGCCGGTTACCTGGCCGAGGAGGCCCGACCGGAGGCCGCGCACCCGGCCGCCGACCGGCTCACCGAGGCGACCGACCTGTTGCACGGGGTGGCCGGGGCGCTTGCCGAGCTGCGCGCCCCGACCCGCTGAGGAACGCCGCCGCCGCACCAGGCACCCGCCCCGCGCTGGTCACGGTGGCGTCGTGACCCGGATCGGCTCCGTGTACGGCGAACTGCCAACGACGTTGAACGACCGGATCCGGTAGTGGTAGGTGACGCCCCGGGCCAGTCCCGTGTTGCTGAAGCCACGACCGGTCACCGTGAAGGTGGCCACCTCCCGGCCGAACGCCGGGTCCAGCGCCCGCTGCACGATGAACCCGGCCCCGGGGCCGGCGGGGGTGCTCGCCGCCCAGGCCAGGACCACAGTCGCGGTGTCCGGCCCGGGTGAGCTAGCGGTGGCGCCCACCCCGTGCGGAGTGCCCGGCGGGGGCGGGGCGGTCACCGTGGCGACAGTCGACCAGGCTGAGGCGGCACCCAGGTAGGTGGTCCGTACCCGGTAGTAGTACGTGGTGTCCGGTGCGATCGTGACGTCCAGGTGGCTGTCGCCGGCACCGATCGCCGTGGTGCCCGGCCCGCTGGTGAACGTCGGGTTGGTGGCCCGCTGCACGTCGATGCCGGTGGCGAACGAGCGGTTCGTCCAGCGCAGGGCCACCCGCAACGGCGCGGCGGGCGGCAGCGCGGCGACCAGGCCGCTCGGCGCGGCCAGGTGCACCGAGGCGGGCACCCCGTTGGACCAGGACGAGTAGCTGACCGCGTTCTCCGCCCGGATCCGGTAGTGGTAGGTCACCCCGGGCGTGACTGACGCGTCGGTGTACCGGGTGGCGGCCGCCGCGACGGTGATCGTGGTGATCTCGCCGTCGAAGGTCGCGTCGGTGGCCCGGTGCAGCAGGTGACTGGTCGCCGGTGGCCGGCCGCCGTTGCTGGTCCAGGCGAGTGTGATCGCGGGTAGCGCGGTGGCCGAGCCCGGTACCGGCGTGGCGGTCAGCCCGGTCGGTGCCTTCGGCGTCACCCGCAGCACCAGTGGCCGGGTCATCCCGCCGTCCCGGTGGCCGGCGAGCTGGCTGTGCCAGCGGTACTCCCAGCCGAGGTTGACCAGGTGGTTGACCACGGTGGCGGGTCGCCCGTCCGCCGGGCTGACCGGGGTCGAGCCGGTCCGCGCACCGGCCGGGCGGCACGGGTCGAGCAGCCGGACGCTGTCGCCGAGCTTGAACGGCAGCGCCGGGGCGACCGGGCGCAGCGCCACCACCACGTCCTCCCGGGGGTTGACCCGGACGATCTGCTTCCAACCCAGCTCGGTGCCGTGCGGGAGGCGCAGTGTG
Organism: Micromonospora sp. NPDC049047; assembly: GCF_040649135.1. NCBI lineage: Bacteria > Bacillati > Actinomycetota > Actinomycetes > Micromonosporales > Micromonosporaceae > Micromonospora > Micromonospora sp. NPDC049047. The sequence continues at coordinate 104,443 of NZ_JBEZEY010000012.1, read as the reverse complement.
CCGTCCCAACCGACCCGGTTGACCAACTGCACGTCGCAGCCGCCGAAGTGCAGCGGTGCGGTCTGCCGGACGTTGCCGCTGATCCGCCAGAGTTGGATGCCGTCGGTGGCGGTGCCCAGCGGCACGGCCGGGTCGGTGGCGAAGAGCACCTCGGTGACCGGGTCGGTGGGACCGAGGGGCAGGGTCGTCGGGTTGAGCGGTCCGGCGTGCGGGTGTCCGACGCCGAGCCGGCCGACCAGCCGGCCGTGGTCGGGTTCGAAGACCTGCTGTACGGCCTTGACCGCGATCGGCAGCGTCACCGGCCCCGCGCCGGCCGTCGGTGTGATCGTCAGCGAGGTGGCGTGCACCGGCACCGTCGTCGTCGAGGCGGTGCGGGTGCCGAACGCCGGGTCGTACGCCGGCTGCGGCACGATCGGCGGGCGTTGACTGGCCGCGTACGCCACGGGCAGCCGCTCGCGTAGCCGGCCCAGGTCGTACGGCGGTGCCGGGGTCCCCGCGACCCGGAACTGGAGCAGGGTGCGGGTGTTCGGGCCGTACCCCGGCTCGGTGCCCGGCGGCCCACCCTCGGCGGTCCGGTCCGGTGCGTCGGTGTGCTGGTCGTAGCGGGGGTCGAAGCCGGGCAGCGGTGCCGGGGCGTCGTTGTACAGGATCAGCGTGGTGCCCGGCGGCACGGCGGCGAAGTCGACGAGCACGTCGGCCCGTTCACCCGGGGCGAGCAGCAGGGTGTGCCCGTCGACGTTCAGCACTGTCGGGTCGAGCCGGTCGTAGCGGTAGCCGACCGGCCGGTTCGGCAGCACCACCGGGGCGGGCAGCAACCCGGCCTCGTTGCCGATCTGGATGAACTCCGGCCCGGCGGCGAGCGGATCCGGCACACCGCCGTCGCGTCCGTCGGTCGGCCACCCCGGCGGCCGGTCCGGTGCCCGCACCGCCGGCACCATCGGCACCTCCCCGGCCTCGGCATCGGCCAACGCCCCGTCGACCGTCCACATCGGCGCGTCGGAGCAGGCCCGGTAGAGCTGGAGATTGAGGCTGCGGTCCAGGCAGGCGTTCAGGATCCGGAACCGGTAGGTGCGCGGCAGCACCTCCAGGTACGGGTAGGCGACACCGTTGACGAGGGGGGTGTCGCCGTACGCCTCGGGCACCGCCGACGGGTGCGGCACACCGGGGTACATCGGCGGCTCGTCCGGCGCATCGACCGGGTCGTGGTGCGGGTTGGCGACGCAGCCGTCGGTGCGGTTGCTGTCCGCGGCGGGATCACGCGACCAGGGGCCGTAGTCCCACCTGCCGGTGGGGTTGCGTCCGCCGGACCGGTACGGGTTCTGCCGCGGCTGGTAGACGTGCGGGTGCCAGAGGCTGCCCCGGGCGCCCCAGCGGTCCCGGTCCCAGGTCGGGTCCTCGGCGGCGAGTTGGGCGTCGTCCGGCACGAACGTCTTGTCCTCGATCACCAGCGGCAGTTGGTCGGCCGGGAGCACCGCGTCGGCGACGAGCTGCTCCTCGGCGGGATCGGTGAGCAGGTAGAGCGCGAGTTGCCCGCCGTAGACGGTGAGCCGGGCCAGGCCGAGGGTGTTGTCGTGGAACCACAGCAGCCGGCCACTCTGCTCGTTCGGGTAGTACAGGGTGGTGGCCCCGGCACCCGGCGGCGGCATGTCCGGCACGTGGGTCACGCCCACCCCGTTCGGGTACGGGGTGATCTCCCCGGCCGGCGTGATCCACTGCCCCGGGTTGCCGGCGCTGTTCCAACCGGTCTGCGCTCCGGCCAGGTGCAGCACGGCGCGGTTCTGCGGGAACGGGGCGGGCCCGTCGAGCGGGCCGATCCCGGCGCCCTCGATGGTGTCGTCGACAGGCAGGAACAGCTCACCGGCCCGGCCGGTCGGGAGGTGGTTGATGAACTTCACCCGGACCGGTCGGCCGCGCCGGGCGAGGATCATCGGGCCGAGGTGCCAGGGCCGCTCCGGGGGTGCCACAGTGTTGTGCCCCGCCGGGTCGGTGCCCAGGTTGAGCTGCCGGTAGCCGCGCAGCCGGGTGGCCGGCAGGTCCCGGTGCAGCCGTTGCGCGTACTCCTGCACGACGATCTCGTAGTAGTCGCAGCCCGGATAGCTGATCGTGTCCGGCGTCGCCACCGGTAGGTGGCCGCCGAGGTCGGTGCCGTCGCGTTGGCCCGGGACCGGCAGTGGGTCGACGAACTTGCGCAGCCCGGTCCCGGGCACCACCCGCCCGTCGGGGTCGCACGTCGGGCGGGGGCTGTGGGCGAAGTTCGGCACCGGGCCGAAGCAGCGGGGCACCACTGCCGGGTCCAGGCTCGGCGTCGGGGCGGTCTCCTCGGCGGTCCGCGCGGAGGGTACGGACGCCGCCCGGCCCCCGGCGCGGTCGTCGGTGTCGGGGGTGGCCCGTTCGAAGAAGGTGGAGCGGAGTCTGCGGAACAGCGCCATGACTCTCCCCGGGTCGGGGCGCGAGGGTGGCCACCCCGGCGTGGCTGCCTCGGCGCTCTGCTGACGATCGGTGAGCACTCAACCGCAGCATGCGACTCCGGCGGCCGGATAGGAATTACCCAATCGTCCGTATCTGGGCCGGCCTTGGTCGACGGCCGCCCTGGTCAGCCGGATTCTGGGGTGCCCTGGTGTTCGGGCTGGCAGACCGGGCACCAGTAGGTGACCCGGTCGCCCAACTCCTGCTTGCGGATCGCGGTCCCGCAGCGCCGGCACGGCTGGGCGCGGCGACCGTACACGTAGCTGGTCTGCCCCCGGCGCAGGGAGCCGGTGCTGCTCTGCGTCCACCGGCCCCGGTTGGCGGCGAGCAGTCGCTGCGCGAGGGCCACCAGGCCGGGCAGGTCGGGCACCGCGCCGACCGGCGTCCACGGCGACACACCGCGCAGGAACAGCACCTCGCACTTGTAGAGGTTGCCCACTCCGGCCAGGTTGCGCTGGTCGAGCAGCGCCTCGCCGATGGTCTGCTCCGGGTGACCGGCGAGTCGACGGGTCGCCTCGGTCGGGTCCCAGTCCGCGCCGAGCAGGTCGGGGCCGAGGTGGCCGACCAGTTGGTCCTCCTCGGCGGTCGGCACCAGGGCCAGCTCGTGCAGGTGATAGCCGACCGCGACCGCACCGGGACTGCGCAGCACCACGCGGATCAGGTGCGCGGGCCGGCCGGTCCAGCGTTCCCCCGGGGCGTACGCCCGCCAGGCGCCGTCCATCCGGAGGTGCGAGTGCAGGGTCCAGGGCGCCCCGTCCGGGGCGCCGAGGCGCAGCAGCAGGTGCTTGCCCCGGCTGGCCGACTCGTGCACTGTCCAACCGGTGAGATCGGTGGTCGCCAGCTGGGGCACCCGGAAGTCACTGTCGGTGATCCGCGCGCCCGCGAGCGCGCGATGCAGCACCCGCGCGGTGTTCCAGACGGTGTCGCCTTCGGGCACGCTGTCATCCTCTCTCATTTGAGCAGGATTCGCATGTGTCGCTATTTGTACACAGGTTCCACCTGATCTCCCGACATGCGATGGTCAGGGGGTTCTGAGGAGAATAACCATGACGCGACCTCGTCGTCGTATTCCCATCGTCGCCCTCATCGGCACCATTACCCTCGGGCTCACCGCAGCGCTCCTGCCCGTCACCAACCCCATGCCGGTCGCCCCCGTCGCCGGTCCGATCATCCTCACCGCCGTCGCCCCGCACAGCGAGCAGTGGGCCGCCGACCTGGCCGTCGACCGCGACGACGTGAACGTCCGGCGTACCGCGGCCGGCCTCCGACTCGGCGCTGGTCGGCCCAGGGGTGGCGGCGCGCGCAGCCCGCACAGCGCGGTCGTCGAGGGGATGCTCCTGACCGCTCCCCGCACCCTGTCCCGGCCGGCCACCCGCGTCCGCGCCGAGATCAGCGCCTCGATCCCCGCCAAGGCCACAGTGGAGGCGCAGGTCCGTGGCTGGCGGGCCGCCGGCTGGACCGAGTGGCGGGCCGCCACCGGGGGCGCGGTCTTCGACCGGCCGGTCATCCGGGTGCAGACCCGGGTGGTGCTCACCGCACCCACGAACGGCGGCACCGCGACGGTTCGTGGCGTGCAGCTCACCGCCGACGCGGCCGCCGCCGTCTCCGCCGCCACGCCCGGCCGCACCTACCGGGTGTACGCCACCCGGATCGGCCTGGTCGGTGAACTGACCGCCAACGGCCGAACCGTCCAACCCCGGGACCACTTCGTTGCGTTGCCGTCGCGGCGCGGGCTCTCCCCCCTCAACACCGGCGACTACACAGTGCGGGTCTGCACCACCAGCGGGTCCCGCTGCGAGTACGCCCCGGTCTGGGACGTCGGGCCGTGGAACACCCGCGACGACTACTGGAACCCCTCGTCGGTCCGGGAAAACTGGAAGAACCTGCCGCAGGGCCAGCCCGAGGCGCAGGCCGCGTACCAGTCCGGGTACAACGGCGGACGGGACCAGTTCGGGCGGACGGTGCTCAACCCGGCCGGCGTCGACCTGGCCGACGGCACCTTCTGGGATGGCCTCCAGTTGACCACGAACGCGTGGGTGGACGTCGCCTACCTGTGGACCGGTGGCGGGCCGCGTGGTGTGGTCGGTGACGGCCCGCTGAACATCCGCACCGGTGCCAGCACGTCGTACCCGATCCGTGGCCTCGCCGCCCGGTTGGCGCACGTGCCGCTCCAGTGTTACGTCACAGGCCAGTCGGTCGCCGGGCCGTACCGCACCACCACCCGGTGGAACCGCCTGGCCACCGGCCAGTACGTCAGCCACGCGTACATCTCCGGGGTGTACGGCGGCAGCGTGCCCGTGTGCTGAGCAGCCCGCACCCGTCGGGCGTCGATCAGGGGCGCTCGTCGGGGCGGGCCGGGCGCACCATGTCCTGGTAGCGCGGGTGGCTGGCACCGTAGACGGCGTAGTTGAGTCGAGCGTGCGAAAGGCTCAGGTCGCCGTTGGGGCCGCCCCGGACGGCGTCGGCGTCGGCGTCGGTCTGGCCGTCGTCGGTCCAGAAACAGACCGGGCAGGTCCCCCCACCGGTCCGGGACGCACAGCAGGGACAGCCCACGGGAACCACTTGTTCACCCACCGGGGCAGCATTCCACAGTCGAATATCAGCGGGAAACCCGTAGGAGGTCACCCGGGGCCACCCGGAGGAGGTCCACCGCCCGCCCGCCGTTGACCGCGACGGCGACCAGGTCGGCCGAGTCGACGTACACCACAAGGCCGCCCGCCGGGGCGGCGCCGAAGGTCCGACCCCGGATGGCCGGTCGGGCCGGTGCCGGACCCGGCGGCCCGACCCGCAGCGCCGCCGGCAGCGCGTCGAGCAGGTGCGCCGGTGCGGCCAACTGGACGTTGCCGAACTGGTCCACCGTCGACACCTCGGCGGTGAAACCCTCGTCGTCGCAGCTCAGCGCCGGCCTGGGCAGCCGGACCAGGCCATCCGGATCGACCGGCGGCCCCGCGTCGGCCAGGGGCGCGCCGAGCGCCAGCCGGGCCGCCACCGGCGCGAAGACGTCCCGCCCGTGGAACGTGCCGGACACCCGATCGGCCAACCAGCGCGGCTCGGTCAGCTCCACCGCTGCGGTGATCCCGCCGAGCGCGGCGGCGGCGTCCGGCAGCAGCCCGTTGTCCGGGCCGACAAGCAGCCCACCCGGGGTGGCCAGCGCGATGCCCCGCCGGGCGGTGCCCACCCCCGGATCGACCACCGCGACGTGCACGCCCACCGGCAGGTACGGCACGGTCTGCGCCAGCACCGCCGCACCCCGCCGCACGTCCGCCGGCGGCACCAGGTGGGTCACGTCGATGACCCGGGCCGTCGGCGCGATCCGGGCGATCACCCCGTGGCAGGCCGCCACGAAACCGTCGAAGAGGCCGTAGTCGGTGGTCAGTGAGATCCAGGGCGGGACGGACATGTCCGCAGGTTAACCCCGCGCGTCGATCCGCAGTTCCAGGACGAGTTCGTCGTGCAGCGGGATGCCGTGCTCGCCCACCAGCGGAATCTCCGGCTTCAGTCGGCGGGCACGATCCACAGCGCCCGGATCCACGCCGACCAACCGCATCCCGCGCCGCTGGTAGAACCGCAGCGCCCGCAGGTTGTCGTTCGAGGTGATCAGCCACACCCGGGCCAGGCCCGCCTCGGCAGCGATCGAGGTCGCCGCCGACAGGAGGGCGGTGCCGGCGCCGCCACCGGGCTCGGCCGCGACCACTGTGACCACCTCCAGGCCGTCCCCCTCGACCCGGTACGTCAGCGCGCCGGCCACCGTCGCGGTGGCGTCCAGCGCCACCAAGGTCGGCAGGGTACGCACGTCGTGCCGGGTGTCGTGGGCCACCACGTACGGGCCACCCCACTCGCGCTCGTGCAGGGCGTCGACAGTCGTCCGCTCGGTGGTGCCCGCCGCCCGTACCTCGAAACCGTCCACGGTCCACCTCGCCCTGCGTCGCGTCTGCTGCCGGTTCCGGAGCGTACCCACGAGCGGGAGTCGGGCGTGGGTGGCGGATATGGGACAGCGCGGTGGCCGACCGGCCCCTCCCGCTGCCGGGCCTGGTTGGGCAGACTTGCGCAGGTGACACTTCGGAGCCTGCCCGCTGTCGGGGTCCTGCTGGTCGCCGTCGCCCTCACCGCCGGCTGCGGCGGTGACGAGGCCGACCCGTCGAGCGCGGCTCCCACCTCGTCGCCCACCGCGTCCGCCCCGCCCGCGGTGGCCCCGTCGTCCGCGGTGCCGTCGAATGCACCCACGCCCTCGGTGACCCCGTCCCGCACCGGCGGTGCGCCACCTGCGTCGATCCCGCCCTCCACTGCCCCGCAGGGGCCCACGCAGCACCGACCGGCGAGTCCACCGCCGGTGGTGCTGCCCCAACGCCCGGTCGGGGCACCCGGGGCGCAGCAGATCGTCGAGGCGTTCAAGGCCGCCGGCCTGAAGGTGGCGCACCCGAAGGACCGCTCGGTCGACTGCGGACCGGACGGGCTCGGCCTGGGTTGTTCCGAGCTGATCGCCACCGACGCCGTCACGGTGTACGTCTTCCCGGACGAGACAAGCGCCGGCGACATCGCCGAGACCTGGGCCGGGCAGTCGTACCGCCGGGGCGCTGTGGTGCTCAACTACCTCGAGGCGAAGACCCCGGCGGCCGACCGCCCCCGCTACGAGCAGGTGCTCAACGGCCTTCGCTGAGCACGGGTGCGGGGCATCGTCCGATCGAACCCGTCCCCGGTTCGGCCCTCGCGAACGCACGGGGTGCGGCAGTGGTCGCGGCGGACGGATCAGCCGCGCAGCCGCAGGCCGCGCGGGGTAGCCCGGAAACCGGCGGCGGTGAGCGCGTCGCGCAGCGGCGAGGAGTGCACGGCCTCGCCGTCGGCCCGCTCCACCGACAACGCCCCCAACGCGCCGGAGTGCACGGCGTCGGCGAGTGCCTTGCCGGCCACCGCGAGCGTCTCGGTGTCGTCGCTGAAGGACAACAGTGTCCGGCCGCCACGCTCCACGTAGAGCACCAGGTCACCACCGACCTGCACCACAAGCGCGCCGGCCTTGCGGCCGGCCCGGTGCCTGGTCGCCGGGGTGGCCCCGTCGCCGGAGTCGACAACCCGTTCCGGCCAGGGCAGCGCCGCGCCGTACGGGTTGGCCGGGTCGGTGGCGGCGAGGACGGTGGCCGGCGCACCCCTACCCCGGTTGCCGTCCATCGGCTCGGCCAGCGCGCGCAGCCGGTCCACCGCCCCGGGCACCGCGAACTGCGCCGCGCCGAGCCCTTCGACGAAGTAACCCCGGCGGGCCGCGCCGCGCTCCTCAAGCGCCGACAGCACCGGGTAGACCGCCGAGAACCCGCCGACCACCTGCTCGGCCACCACCGCGCCCCGGGTGACCACCCCGTGTCGCTCCAGCAGGACGTCGGCGAGCGCGGCGGCCCGCCGGGTCGGGTCGACGTCCCGTTCGGGCAGGCGCGACCACCGGCCGGCGACTGTCGGCGGACCACCCCGGGTGGGCAGCGCCACCCGACCGGGCCGCCGGTACCGGGTGCGCGGCGCGGACGGCCGGGCCCGGTGCGCACCCCCGGCGCCGAGCACCGCGCGCAGCGGCGCGAGGGTGTCGTTGGTGAGGTGCCCGGCCCAGACCAGGTCCCAGATCACGGTGGTCAGGGCGGCGTCGTCGGTCGAGCCGACCCGGTCCGCGAGCGGCCGGAAGAACAGCGCCTGCCCGTCGCCGAGCGCGTCGAGCACCGCGTCGTGCAACGGGGTACGCGTCAACGCCTCGTCCGGTGGCGGCAGCAGCAGCGGCGCGGCGTCCGCGTACGCCAGGGTGACCCAGCCGTCGCCGCCGGAGATCGCCCCCGACCCGGCCCAGAGCACCTCCCCGCTGGCGCACAGCTCGTCGAGCTGGGCGGGGGAGTAGTCGGCGACCCGGCCGGGCAGCACCAAACGCTCCAGCGCGGACGCCGGCACCGCCGCGCCCTGCAACTGCTCCACAGTCGCGGCGAGGGCCTCCACCCCCCGGGCGGACGACCCGACCTGCTGCCAGCGGGGCAGGAACGTGGCGAGCGCCCGGGGCGGCACCGGCTCGATCTCGCGGCGCAGCGCCGCGAGCGAGCGACGACGCAGCATCCGCAGCACCTCGGCGTCGCACCACTGGGCGCCGGCCGAGTCCGGGGTGAACTCCCCGGAGACCACCCGCCCGGTGGCGCCGAGCCGGCGCAACGCCTGCTCGACGACGAACACGCCGAGCCCGAAGCGGGCCGCGCAGCTGGCCGCCGCGAACGGGCCGTGGGTGCGGGCGTAGCGGGCCACCAGGTCACCGAGCGGGTCGGCCACCGGGGCGAGGTACGCCTCGGCCACCCCGACCGGCAACGCCACGCCGAGCGCGTCGCGCAGCCGGGCGGCGTCCTCGACACCCACCCACCGCTGTTCGCCGGCGATCCGGACCCGCAGCACCCGGCGGGTCGCCTCCAGCTCGGTCAGCCAGCCCTCGGGCACACCCCGCTCGGTCAACTCGGCGTCGCTCAGGTCACCGAGCACCCGCAGCAGCTCGACCACGTCCTCCGCGTCGCGGGGGCGGCGTTGCTCGGTCAGCCACCGCAGCTGCCTGTCGGTCTCGGCGAGCACCGCCGGGTCGAGCAACTCGCGCAGGTCGACCCGGCCGAGCAGCTCACCGAGCAGCGTGGAATCCAGGGCGAGCGCGGCGGCACGGCGTTCCGCCAACGGGGCGTCGCCCTCGTAGAGGAACGCGCCGACGTAGCCGAAGAGCAGCGACCTGGCGAACGGGGACGGTGCGCTCGTCTCGACCTCGACCAGTCGCACCTTGCGGGCGGCCAGGTCGCGCATCAGCCCGGCCAGCGCCGGCTGGTCGAAGACGTCCTGCAGGCACTCGCGGGCGGCCTCCAGGGTGACCGGGAAGTCCGCGTACTCGCGGGCGACGTCGAGCAGCTGCGCGGAGCGCTGCCGCTGCTGCCACAGCGGTTGGCGGCGGCGCGGGTCGCGGCGGGGCAGCAGCAGGGACCGGGCGGCGCACTCGCGGAAGCGCGCGGCGAACAGCGCCGAGGTGCCTACCGACTCCTCCACCAGTTGGGTGATCTCGTCGGGCTCGAAGACCACCACGTCGGCGCCGGGCGGCTCGTCGGCGGTGTCCGGCAGCCGCACCACGATGCCGTCGTCGGAGGGCATCACCTGGGCGTCCACCCCGTACCGTTCGGCAAGCCGGCGGCCCACCGCGAGCGCCCACGGCCCGTTGACCCGGGCCCCGAGGACGCTGTGCACGGCGAGCCGCCAGTCGCCCAGCTCGTCGCGGAACCGTTCGACAACTACCGTGCGGTCGTCGGGCAGCGAACGGGTGGCCTCCCGCTGCTCGCGCAGGTACGCCATCAGGTTGCCGGCGGCCCAGTCGTCGAGCCCACCGTCGCGCAGCGCGGCCAGCGCCGCCTCGTCGGTCTGCCGCAGCAGGGTGCGCACCCGGGCGCCGATGGCCCGGCCCAACTCCACCGGGCGGCCCAGCTGGTCGCCCTTCCAGAACGGCATCCGGGCGGCCTGGCCGGGGGCGGGCGAGACCAGCACCCGGTCGGGGGTGATCTCCTCGATCCGCCAGGAGGAGGAGCCGAGCAGGAAGACGTCGCCGACCCGGGACTCGTAGACCATCTCCTCGTCCAGCTCGCCGACCCGGGCGGCGCGCTCGGCACCGGCCAGGAAGACGCCGAACAGCCCTCGGTCCGGGATGGTGCCACCGCTTGTCACAGCGAGTCGCTGCGCGCCGGGACGGCCGGTGAGCAGGTCGGTGGCCCGGTCCCAGACCAGTCGGGGACGCAGCTCGGCGAAGGCGGTGGACGGGTAGCGGCCGGAGAGCATGTCCAACACGGCGTGCAGTGCGGAGTCGGGCAGCTCGGCGAAGGGCGCGGCCCGGCGGACCAACACGGCCAGGTCGCCGAGCGGCCACGGCTCCAGCGCCACCATCGCGACGATCTGCTGGGCCAGCACGTCGAGGGGGTTGCGCGGGTAGTGCAGCTCCTCGATCGCGCCGTCGGTCATCCGTTCGGCCACGACCGCGCAGGAGAGCAGGTCGCCGCGGTGCTTGGGGAAGACCACCCCTCGGGAGACCGCGCCCACCTGGTGCCCGGCCCGGCCGACCCGTTGCAGGCCGGCGGCCACGCTCGGCGGGGCCTCGATCTGCACCACCAGGTCGACAGCGCCCATGTCGATGCCCAGCTCCAGGCTGGAGGTGGCGACCACGGCGGGGAGTTGACCGGACTTGAGGGCCTCCTCGATGTGCTTGCGCTCCTCCCGGGAGACGCTGCCGTGGTGGGCGCGGGCGATCACCGGCGCCGCGCCGGTCGCCGCGCCGGACTGGGCCATCACCTCGGCCGGTGGTCGGTTGCGCAGCGGACCGGCGGGGCCAGCCCACCGCTGTCCGCCGGGCACCTGGCCGCCGTCGGCTCCCGGCCCGTTCCCCGCCGACAACCCCTCGGGTACGCCGACTGCGCCCTCGGCCGACGCGGAGCCCGCTGCCCCGGCGGTCGGCGCCTCGGCAGCCGTCGCCTCCGCAGCCACCGCCTCGGCAGCCGTCGCCTCCGCAGCCACCGCCTCGGCAGCCGTCGCCTCCGCAGCCACCGCCTCGGCGGCCAGCTCGTTGAGCCGGGCGCAGAGGCGCTCGGCACTGCGGCGGGAGTTGGTGAAGACGATTGTCGAGCGGTGCTGCCCGATGAGGGTGAACACCCGCTCCTCGACGGCCGGCCAGATCGAGGCGCGGCGTGGGCCGGGGCCGCCCAGGTCGTCCTCCGGTGGCTGCTCCTGCTCGTCCAGGCGGGTCATGTCCTCCACCGGGACCTGCACGCTGACCTCGATGGTCTTCGGGGTGGCCGGCTGCACGACGTCCACCGGACGGGCGCCGCCGAGGAACTGCGCGCAGGCGTCGATCGGCCGGACGGTCGCGGAGAGGCCGATGCGTTGCGCCGGAGCGGGCAGCAGCTCGTCGAGGCGTTCGAGGGAGAGGGCGAGATGGGCGCCGCGTTTGCTGCCGGCCACCGCGTGCACCTCGTCGACGATCACCGTCTGGACGCCGCGCAGCGAATCCCGGGCGGCGGAGGTGAGCAGCAGGAACAGCGACTCGGGCGTGGTGATGAGGATGTCCGGTGGGGTGCGGGCGAAGGCTCGTCGCTCGTCGGCCGGGGTGTCGCCGGTGCGCATGCCGACGGTGATGTCCGGCGGTGCGACGCCCAACCGGGTGGCCGCCTGCCGGATGCCGGCCAGCGGGGCGCGCAGGTTGCGCTCGACGTCGACGGCGAGGGCCTTGAGCGGGCTGACGTAGAGCACCCGACAGCGCTGCCGCGCCTCGGCCGGTGCGGGCTCGCGGGCCAACCGGTCGAGTGACCAGAGGAAGGCCGCCAGCGTCTTGCCGGAGCCGGTGGGTGCGACCACGAGGGCACTGCGGCCGGCGGCGACCGAGCGCCAGGCTCCGGTCTGTGCGGCGGTGGGGGCGGCGAAGGCGGCCTCGAACCAGGCGCGGGTGGCCGGGCCGAAGCCGGCGAGCACCGCGCCGGCGTCTGCGTCTGCCCCGGTCACCGGTCCATCCTGCCCCGCCGGTACGACAACGACGACCGACCGACGGTGGAATGTGCCGGACAAAAGCAAAAAGCATGGAACGTGCGCTTAATACGTTAAGTCTCACTTAACTGCTTGCTTGTACCTGGCAACATAAAGTAACTTCACTGCCAACGCGAACGGGGTGAGGGGGTTTGATGGCCGGCGAGCAGCGCACCGTCGAACCGGGCACCGACGTGCTGATTCGCAAGGTCGACAGCCATCTCGCCGCGCTCCGCGGTGGCCTGCAGGGCGCCGAGTTCGAGCTCGCCGAACGTCTCGCCCGTTGCCTACGGGAGTTGGTCCTGTGCACCGCCCAGGCCAGCGCCGCCGATCGCGGCCAGGTCCGCGCCGCCGTCCACTACTTCGTGCTGCGCCGGGAGAGCCGTGGTCGGTTGCTCTCGGTGCGGTCGTTGGCCGCCGCGGAACGGGTGGTCGACCGGGTGGCACGCCAACTCGGCCGCGCCGACCTGCTGACCGAGCTGCGCCAAAACCGCCCCGCCCCCGACGACACCAAACCCCGCCCCAACGCCCTCCTCCGCTGACCCAACCCCGCTGACCAGCCCCGCTGACCGGCCCCGCTGACCCGACCCCGCTGACCAGCGTCGATCATGGAGTTGTGGCGGGTGACAAAGCTGGATGCTCCCCACCAAAGCGGACACCACCACTCCATGATCGACCGGAGTTGGGGTGGGGGAATTCCGGTAAAACCGCCCGAGCGGCGACAAACTGGCGTCTGATCGCTGCTAGGGGCCGCCGCTGCACGGGCGTCGGCCACCTGGATCGGGAGCGCAGGTGCTGGTACTGCTCATCCTCCACCTCGTGGCGGCCCTCGTCGCACCCCTGCTCGTCCGGTGGTGGGGATCCGGCGCGTGCTACCCACTGGCGCTGGCGCCGGCCGCCGCCTTCTGCTGGGCGCTGGCCCGCACCCCGGCCGTCGGCCACGGCGGGGCGGTGGTCGAGACGTACCGGTGGATCCCGCAGTTGGGCCTCGACCTCGCGTTCCGGCTCACCACGCTCTCCTGGCTGCTGACCCTGCTGATCGGGGGCGTCGGCACGCTCGTGCTCGTCTACAGCGCCCGCTACTTCAGCGCCGGCTCGCAGGGGCTGGCCCAGTACGTCGGGGTCCTGGTCGCCTTCGCCGGTGCGATGCTCGTCCTGGTCTTCGCCGACGACCTGCTGCTGCTCTACGTCGGCTGGGAACTGACCACGATCTTCTCGTACCTGCTGATCGGGCACAGCACCGAGCGGCGGTCCAGCCGGTGGGCGGCGGCGCAGGCGTTGACCGTCACCACGCTCGGCGGGCTCGCCATGCTTGTCGGGTTCATCATGCTGGGCGTGCACGCCGGCACCTACCGCTGGTCGGAGATCTCCGCCCAGCCGTTGCCCGGCGGCGGGTACCTGGTGGTGGCAGTGCTGCTGATCCTGGCCGGCGCGCTGTCCAAGTCGGCGGTGCTGCCGTTCAACTCCTGGCTGCCGGTCGCGATGGCGGCGCCCACGCCGGTCAGCGCGTACCTGCACGCGGCCGCCATGGTCAAGGCCGGCGTCTACCTGGTCGGGCTGCTCGCGCCGGCCCTCGCCACTGTTGGCCCGTGGCGGCCGGTGGTGCAGATCGCCGGCGTGGCCACCATGCTGTTCGGTGGCTGGGCCGCGCTGCGGCAGACCGACCTGAAGCTGTTGCTGGCGTACGGGACGGTCAGCCAACTCGGTCTGCTGGTCGCCGTGACCGGCTCGGGTACCCCGGACGCCGCCCTGGCCGGCACCGCGATGCTGCTGGCGCACGCACTGTTCAAGGCGGCGTTGTTTCTGGTGGTCGGCATCATCGACCACGGTGCCGGCACCCGCGACCTGCGCGAGTTGACCGGGCTGCGGCACTGGTCCCGACCGCTGTTCGTGGTCGCCGTGCTGGCTGCGGCGTCGATGGCGGGGGTGCCGCCGCTTGTCGGTTTCGTGTCCAAGGAGGCGGTGTTCGGGGCGTTCACCGACCAGCCCCTGCTCCTCACCGGCCTGGTCGTCGGGACGGTGCTCACCGTCGCGTACAGCGTCCGGTTCCTCTGGGGCGCGTTCGCCGACCGGCCGGGGGTGGAACCGGTCCAGCCGGGTCCGATCGCCGTGTCGCTGCTGGTCCCGCCGGCGGTGCTCGCCGGGGTCGGGCTGCTCGCCGGTCCGGCCGCGAGCGTGTTGGACGACCTGCTGCGCCCGTACGCCGAGCTGCTCGGTGGGGTCGACGCGCACCTGGCGCTCTGGTCCGGGCCGACCCCGGCGCTCGGCCTGTCCGTGCTGGCCCTCGTCGGCGGCGGCCTGCTCTTCGCCGTGCGGGGGCCGCTCGCTCCGGTGCTGGCCCGGCTCCGTTCGCCGGTGGGCGGCAACCAGGGCTACGAGTGGATCGTGGGCCGGTTCGACAGGTTGGCCATCGAGGTCACCGGCGCGACCCAGCGCGGCTCCCTGCCGCAGTATCTCGGCATCATCCTGGTCACCCTGGTGCTGGTGCCCGGTGCGGCGATGCTCTCCGCCGGCCCGTGGCGGGCCCGGATTCCGCTCTGGGACAACCTGCTCCAACCGGTGGTCGTGGTGGTGATCACGGTCGCCGCGGTGCTTGCGGTCGGTGCCCGCCGTCGGCTGACCGCGATGCTGCTGGTGGGGATGACCGGCTACGGCACCGCGATGATCTTCGTCCTGTACGGCGCGCCCGACCTGGCGCTCACCCAGTTCCTTGTGGAGACCGCGACGATCGCGGTCTTCGTGCTGGTGCTGCGCCGCCTGCCGGAGCGGTTCTCGGCCCGTCCGTTGCGGCGGACCCGCTGGATCCGCCGGACGATCGGGGTGGCGGTGGGTGTGGTCGCCGCCGGGCTGGCCCTCACCGCCGCCGGGGCCCGCCGGGCCCCGGACATCTCCGCCGCCTTCCCGGATCTGGCGGTGGCCGAGGGGTACGGCCGCAACGTGGTGAACGTGACCCTGGTCGACATCCGGGCCTGGGACACGATGGGTGAGCTGGCGGTGCTGGTGGTGGCCGCGACCGGGGTGGCCAGCCTGATCTTCGAGCGGTCCCGGACCGGGCCGCGACCGCGCCGGCCGGAGTCGGGTCAGCGGATCGACGAGCCCGGCCGCCCGGTGTGGCTGCGCGGTGGTCCGACCCTCTACGAGGGGCGTCGCTCGATCGTCCTGGAAGTGGTCACCCGGCTGATCTTCCACACCGTGGTGCTGTTCTCGCTGTTCCTGCTCTTCTCCGGGCACAACGCGCCCGGGGGTGGGTTCGCCGGTGGCCTGGTGGCGGGTCTCGCCCTGGTGGTCCGCTATCTGGCCGGCGGCCGGTACGAGCTGACCGAGGCCGCCCCGATCGGCGCCGGTGCGATCCTCGGCGCCGGGCTGGCCCTGGCGGTGGGCAGCGGGGCGGTGGGCCTGCTGGCCGGCGGGTCCGTGCTGGAGAGCGCCAAGATCGACGCAATGCTGCCGGTTGTCGGTGACGTCCACCTGGTCACGTCGCTCTTCTTCGACATCGGTGTGTACCTGGTCGTGATCGGGCTGGTGCTCGACATCCTGCGCAGCCTCGGCGCCGAGGTGGACCGGCACATCGAGGCCACCGGCCCGGCCGGCGGCGGCCTGGCCGTCGACAAGGGGGATCGGTGAGCGCGAGGAGTGCGCCGTTTTTGCGCGCCCCGCAGTCGCGAACAAAGGGGGACCGGGCATGACGGCGAGCGACGCCGGGCCGACGCTGGTGCTGGTGCTTGCCGTCGCGGTGTTGTTCGGCTGCGGGGTGATCCTGCTGCTGGAGCGCACCCTGACCCGGATCCTGCTCGGGGTGATCCTGCTCGGCAACGGGGTGAATCTGTTGATCCTGTTGGGTGGGCGACCGGGGGACGCGCCGATAGTCGGCACCGGTGCGGTGGCGCGGATGAGTGATCCGCTGCCGCAGGCGATGGTGTTGACCGCCATCGTGATCACCTTCGGGTTCACCGCGTTCCTGCTCGCTGTGGCGTACCGCAGTTGGTATCTCAGCGGCGATGACGAGGTGCCCGACGACCTGGAGGACCGGCAGATCATCAGCCGGGCCGGGCGGAACGAGGTGGGCGCCGTCGACCACGGCGGGGAGGGCCCGGACAGCGATCCGGAGCAGGTCGATCCGGAACCCGCCCGCCGCCGGCTGCGCCGCGGGGAGGAGGCGTGATGAGCGCGCTGCTGCCGCTGCCGGTGGTGGTGCCGCTGCTCGGTGCGGCGCTGACCCTGCTGCTGGCCGGAAAGCCCCGGCTCCAGCGGTCGATAAGCGTGTTCTGTCTGGGCGGCACGCTCATCGTGGCGTTGCTGCTGCTCGTGCAGGCGTACCGGTACGGGCCGGTGGTGGTGGCGATCGGTGGGTGGCGGGCGCCGGTCGGCATCGTGCTTGTCGCCGACCAGCTCGCCGCGCTGATGGTGGTGGTCTCGTCGGCGGTGACCCTCTGCGTGTTGCTGTACTCGATCGGCCAGGGTCGCAGCGACACGAGCGAGTCCAGTCCGGTGGAGATCTTCCACCCGACGTACCTGGTGCTCACGGCGGGCGTCACCAACGCGTTCCTGGCCGGTGACCTGTTCAACCTCTTCGTCGGGTTCGAGATCCTGTTGGCCGCGAGCTTCGTGCTGATCACCCTGGGCGGCACCGAGACCCGGATCCGAACCGGGTCGACGTACGTGGTGGTGAGCATCCTCTCCTCGATGATCTTCCTGACCGGCGTGGGTCTGGTGTACGCGGCCACCGGGACGCTCAACCTGGCCCAACTCGCCCAGCGTCTCGACGATCTCCCCGACGGCGTCCGGCTGGCCCTGGAACTGATGTTGCTCCTGGCCTTTGCGATCAAGGCGGCGGTCTTCCCGCTGTCGGCCTGGCTGCCGGACAGCTATCCCACCGCACCTGCCCCGGTCACCGCCGTCTTCGCGGGTCTGCTCACCAAGGTGGGCGTCTACGCGATCATCCGCACCGAGACGTTGCTGTTCCCCGGCGGGCACGCCCGGGTGCTGTTGATGGTCGTCGCCGGGCTGACCATGGTGATCGGCATCCTCGGCGCGGTGGCCCAGTCCGATCTGAAGCGGCTCTTCTCGTTCACCCTGGTCAGCCACATCGGCTACATGATCTTCGGGGTGGCGTTGAGCACCGCCGCCGGGCTCTCCGGCGCGATCTTCTACGTGGTGCACCACATCACCATCCAGACCACGCTGTTCCTCGTGGCGGGGCTGGTGGAGGAGCGCGCCGGCAGCACCGACCTACGCCGCATCGGCGGGTTGGCCCGGGTGGCGCCGCTGCTCGGGGTGCTGTTCTTCGTCCCGGCCATGAACCTCGCCGGGGTGCCGCCGTTCTCCGGTTTCCTGGGCAAGCTCGGCCTGCTCCAGGCCGGGGTGGCGGCCGGCGGTCCGCTGCCCTGGGTGCTCGTCGCGGCGGGCACGCTCACCAGCCTGCTCACCCTCTACGTGGCCTCCCGGGTGTGGAACATCGCGTTCTGGCGGGCGCCCCGACTGGCCGTCGGCCAGTCGACAGTGCGGTTGCCGAAGCTGATGGTCGGGGCCACCGTGGCGCTTGTCGTCCTCGGGCTGGCGCTTACCGTGCTTGCCGGTCCGCTCTTCGGCGTCACCGCCGACGCGGCCGCCGACCTTCGGCTGCGTACCCCGTACGTGCACGCCGTGCTGCCGGGCGGCGGGCCGTGACCGGCCCCCTTGCGCCGGATCCCGACGCCCCCGCGCCTCGGGTGGTGGGGCGCGGCCGGCTCGGGCGTTGGCGCGACCAGGTGGTGGCGTTCGGCTGGTTGGTGGTGGTCTGGGTCCTGCTCTGGGGGGACATCAACTGGGCCAATCTGCTGGGTGGCCTGCTGGTGGGCGGTGCGGTGCTTGTCTTCTATCCGCTGCCGGCGGTCAGCTTCGGCGGTCGGCTGCGGCCCGGGGCGCTGCTGGTGTTCGCCGGCCGGTTTGTCGTCGAGCTGGTCAGCGCGAGCCTGCACGTCGCCCGGATCGCCGTGCAGCCGGGCTACCGGCCGCGTGGGGCGATCATCGCGGTCCGGCTACGGGTGGCCACCGACCTGAATCTGGCGCTCACCGCCGAGGCGGTCTCGTTGGTGCCGGGCACGGTGATCCTCGAGGTGGACCGGGACTCCGGGACGCTCTACCTGCACGTGCTCGACACCCACGGGCCGGCGGACCTCGACGTGGCCCGCGAACGCGCCCGCACCGTCGAACGGCGCATCATCCGCGCGGTGGGCTCCGCCGCTGAACTGCGCCTCGTCGAGACCGACCGATCCGAGAGGGGAACCAGCCCGTGACCACGTTCCTGGCCGTCGTCCTTACCGCCCTGTTGTCGGTGACCGCGCTGCTCGCGCTTGCCCGGTTGTACCGTGGCCCGTCGCTCGTGGACCGGGTGATCGCCGCGGACATGCTGCTCGCCACAATGGTCGGCGCGGTGGGCGCCGAGGCGGCGGTCAACCGGCACGCCACCACGCTGCCGGTGCTTGTGGTGCTCTCCCTGCTCGGCTTCGTGGGCTCGGTGTCCCTTGTCCGCTTCGCTGTCCGGGAACAGCAGTGATCGCGACGATCGCGGACTGGCTCGGCGCCGGTTGCCTGGTGGCCGGCGCGCTGCTCGCGCTTGCCGCAGCGATCGGCGTGCTGCGTTTCCCGGACGCGCTGTCCCGGATACACGCGGCCACGAAGCCGCAGGTGCTCGGGGTGCTCCTGTTGCTTACGGGTATCGCGTTGCGCCTGCGGTCTCCGGCGGACCTGGGCATGGTCCTGCTGGTGGGGGTCTTCCAGTTGGCGACCGCGCCGGTCGCGGCGCAGATGATCGGGCGGGCCGCGTACCGGTCGGGGCGGCTGGACCGGAGCCTGCTCGACGCCGATGAGCTTGTGGAACGGGGCTGCGGTGGTGGGCCGTCCGGGCCGGCCTGACGGTACGCGAACCGGACGTTGCGCTCCTTCGGCCCACCCCCAGCGAAGTCCCAGCCAGCGCCGATAAAATAGCGGCATGATCGACTCTTCTGCCCAGGAGGGCAGCAGTAGCCAGCCGGGTCGTGCCCGGCATATCCCCGTACCGACGACCCCGGGAGCCCTGAGCGACCCGTGTTGATCGTCGTCGGTCTTCTTCTGATCATCGTGCTCACCGCCGCCACCGGTTACTTCGTGGCGCAGGAGTTCGGCTACGTCGCCGTGGACCGGGGCAAGCTGCGTCAGCTCGCCGATGACGGCGACCAGGCCGCCGCCCGGGCCCTCACCGTCACCAGCCGGCTCTCCTTCATGCTCTCCGGAGCCCAACTCGGTATCACCGTCACCGCCCTGCTTGTCGGTTACGTCGCCGAGCCGTACCTGGGTGGCGGCCTCGCCGACCTGCTCGGCGTGGCCGGCGTCAGCCAGGCAGTCAGCCTGCCGCTGTCGGTGGCGTTGGCCCTGGTCATCGCCACCATCGTGCAGATGGTCCTCGGTGAGTTGGCCCCGAAGAACCTGGCCATCGCACGGGCCGAGCAACTGGCCCGGGCGCTGAGCCGGTCCACCCTCATCTACCTGGCCGTCGCCGGGCCGCTGATCCGGCTCTTCGACCGCGCGTCGGTACGCCTGCTCCGCCGGATCGGCATCGAGCCGATCGAGGAGCTGCCCAGCGGCGCCACCCCGGCCGACCTGGAACAGATCATCGCCGAGTCCCGCGAGGAGGGCAGCCTCGACGCGGAGATGTCCACGCTGCTCGACCGGGGTCTGGACTTCCGCGAGTTGACCGCCGGGGAGGCCATGGTGCCCCGGGTCGACGTGCACACCGTACGGGCGCACGAACCGGTCAGCCGGGTGGTCGAACTGCTGGACACCGGCCACTCCCGCTTCCCGGTGCGCGGCGCGGAGGGCGTCGACGACCTGCTCGGCATCGTCGGCATCGCCGACGTGCTCGGCGTACCCCCGGGGGAGCGGGCCACCACCCCGGTGAGCGCGGTGGCCGGGCCGCCGTTGCTCGTACCGGAGACGTTGCCCCTGCCCACGGTGCTCGACCGGCTGCGTTCCGGGCACCGGCAGATGGCCTGCGTGGTCGACGAGTACGGCGGCTTCGCCGGCGTCATCACCCTGGAGGACATCGCCGAGGAGTTGGTCGGCCCGATCCGGGACGAGGACGACCCGCCGGAGCGGGCCCCCGCCCGCCAGGACGACGGTTCCTGGGTGGTGCCGGCGCGCTGGCGGATCGACGAGGTCGCCGACAGCACCGGCATCGCGCTGCCCGAGGCCCCGGAGTACGACACCCTGTCCGGGCTGGTGATGCGGGAGCTGGGCCGGGTGCCGGAGGTCGGTGACCGGCTGGAGATCAGCCTGCTGCCCGAGGGCGCGGAGGGCGAGGACAACGAGGCCGAACCCCGGGCGCTCGTCGAGGTGCTGGCCGTGGACCGGCACGTGGCCGATTCGGTGCGGTTGCAGTTGACCAAGCCGGGGGTGTCCGCATGAGCCCAGGGATCGCGCTGTTCAGCTCGGTGATCCTGCTGGCGCTGAACGGGTTCTTCGTGGCCGCCGAGTTCGCCCTGGTGGCCAGCAAGCGCTACCGCCTGGAGCAGGCGGCGGCGAACGGCGGCCGAGCGGCCCGGGCCGCGCTTGACGGCGTCCGCGAGCTGTCGCTGATGTTGGCCGGCGCGCAGCTCGGCATCACGCTGTGCACCCTGGGTCTCGGCGCGCTTGCCGAGCCGGCGATCGAGCACCTGCTCAGCCCGCTGCTGCACGCGGTGGGCCTGCCGGACGCGGCCAGTCACCTCGTCGCCCTGGTCTTCGCCCTCGGGGTGGTCACCTTCCTGCACCTGGTAGTGGGGGAGATGGCACCGAAGTCCTGGGCGATCACCGACGCGGAACGTTCGGCGACGCTGCTCGCGCTGCCGTTCCGGGCCTTCGCCCGGGTGTCCCGGCCGGTGCTGTCCGCGCTCAACGCCCTGGCCAACGCGATCCTGCGGCTGGTCGGGGTGAACCAGCAGGATCAGCTGGCCCAGGTGCACGGCCCGGACGAGCTGCGGATCCTGCTTGAGCAGTCCCGTGAGCACGGGTTGCTCGGCGCCGAGCAGCACCAGTTGCTGACCAGCATGTTGGAGTTGCAGGGCACGTCCGTGGCGCAGGTGATGGAACCGTTCGCCACCATGGTCACGGTCCGTCGGGACGAGCCGGCCGAGCGGATCGAACAGGTCAGCCGGGACAGCGGGCGGTCCCGACTGGCGGTGCTCGACGAGGCGGGCGACGTCTGCGGCCTGGTGCACGTCCGGGAGGCGGTACGCGTTGTCACCGCCGGCCGGGTCGCCACCGCCGGGTCGCTGATGACGCCCGCGTTCACCCTGCCCGCGACCTCCTCGGTCACCGAGGCGGTGGCGGCGATGCGGGCCCGGCAGTCACAGCTCGCGTTGGTGCGCAACGGTGGTGGCCCGGCCCGGCCAATCGGTTTCGTGGCGCTCGAGGACCTCCTGGAGGAGGTCATCGGCGAGTTCGACGACGAGACCGACACTGTGCCGCGCGGGCGGCGGTTGCGCTGAGCCGCAGACCCGGCCGCACCACCGAGGTGCGGCCGGGTCGGTGCGGCGGGCTTGACGTCGCCTCGATGGGGTAGGCGCTGCCGGTGCGGGGCCGGCGGGCCTCGTCCCGGAAGGGGGCGCGCGGTGCGGCTGACGGGGGTGTCCGCGGAGTCCGGTCGGACCGGGCTCTCCGTGCAGACCACGCTGCCCAACCCGAGCACCCGGCCGGGCCTGCGCCTGCCGGGGCGGGTGACCCTCGCCGCAGGGCCGGACGATGTGCTGGTCCGGCACATCCGGCTCGGCCTGGTCACCACCGTCGAACCGGACGACCCGGCTGCCGCCCGGCGGCTGATGCAGTTCCACCAGGTGCCGATCGCCGGCCGGTTCGTCGTACCGGCCGGTCGGCGGCGGGCTGTCGACTTCGCGTTCCCGCTGCCGTGGGAGACCCCGGTGACCATCTTCGGTGGGGTGCCGTTGCTGAGCCTGCGGATGGGTCTGCGGACCGAGGTGTCGGTCGACCCCGACCTTGACCAGGGGGCGATGGTGCCGGTCTTCGTGCACCCGATCCCCACCCAGCAGCACGTGCTGGCGGCGCTTGACACGTTGGGCTTCATGATCCGCCAGTCCGGTCTGCCGGCGGGCGGGTTGCCCGGGGTGGAGCACACCCTGCCGTTGCACCAACGCTGGGGCTACTGGGTGGGGCCGCTCTACGCCGGTCCGATCACCGAGCTGGAGCTGATCTTCGTGACCAACTCGGCGGGCCTGGAGGCGATCCTCTGGATGGACCGCCGGCTGGCGCTGGCCGGGATCACCCACCAGAGCATCAGCCGGTTCCGGATCTGGCACGAGGACGCGGACCGGCGGGACTGGGTCGCCACGGTGGACGGCTGGCTGCGCCAGGCGATCAACAGGCACGCCGCCGCTGCCGCGCACGCCGACTGGTCCGCGCGGATCGGCGGGTCCGCCCACGTGAGCAGGCACCCCGACCAGCCGATCCGGCCCGGCTACGGGCTCGGCGGCACCGCCGGAAGCGCCGGCGTGGGCGGCGGCGGCTCCGGCGGCGACGGCACCTAACCCCCCGTCCCCACCCCAGGCCTGCCCCCAGGCACCCGGTTGATCATGAAGTTATTGCCACTCGCCCCGGCGTGTCGGGGCAATAACTTCATGATCAACGGGTGGGGCGGGGTGGGGGCGGGGCGGGGCGGGGTGGGGGTGGGGTGGGGGTGGGGTGGGGTGCGGGTTAGCTTGCGCTGGCTGTGGCTAGTTTGAGGCTGAAGGCTAGGAAGAGGGCTGCCACGGCGGTGGTGCCGCCGGCCGCCAGGCGGCGGCGCTGGCGGAACTGGGCGGCCAGGAAGGTGCCCGCGAAGATCAACGCGGTCAGGTAGAGCGCGCTTGTCACCTGCGCGATCATGCCGAGCAGCAGGAACGACAGCGCCGGCCAGGCGTAGTCGGGGTCGACGAACTGGATGAAGAACGAGATGAAGAACAGGATCGCCTTCGGGTTCAGCAGGCTGATCACCAGCGCCTTGCGGAACGGGCTGCGCATCGCCGCCGGCTCCGCGGCGTCGATGAGGCGCGGCGTGCTCGGGTCGTTGCGGTCGCGCCAGCGGCGCACGGCACCCAGCAGCATGGTCACCCCGACATAGCCGAGGTACGCGGCACCTGCGTACTTGACCACCAGGAACAGCGGGGGGTACGCCTTGAGCAGCGACGCCACCCCGGCGGCGGAGAGGAACATCAGCACCCCGTCGCCGACGAACACGCCCGCGGCGGCCCGGTAGCCCACCGCGACACCCCGCTTGGCCGCGGTGGAGAGCACGAAGAGCGAGTTCGGCCCGGGCAGCAGAATGATGGCCACGGTGCCCAGCACGTACGTCCAGATGTCGGTGATCCCCAGCACGCCCGCCATCATCACGCCACCGGTGCCGTCGGCAGAAGTCTTTCCCGCAGCCGGGCCTGTGCCGTCGGCCACTCGTCAACTGTCATCGCGTACTGCACGGTGTCCCGCCAGGAGCCGTCCGGGCGTTGCCGGTGCATCCGCAGCACCCCTTCCCGGGTCGCGCCGAGCCGTTCGATGCCCGCCTGGGAGCGCAGGTTGCGGATGTCGGTGTGCCAGACCACCCGTACCGCGCCCAGCTCGTCGAAGGCCCGGGCGAGTAGTAGCAGCTTCGCCTCGGTGTTGATCCCGGTACGCCACCACTGCCGGCCGAGGAAGGTGTGCCCGATCGCCACCGACCGCCGCTGCGGGTCGATCTCGTAGTAGGAGGTGCTGCCGACGACCGCCCCGGTGGCAGCGCACCGCTGCACCCAGGCCACCCGTTCGCCCCGGTGCTGGGCGGCCAGGGCGGTGCCGATCACCTCGGCGGTGTCGGCGGGCGTGCGGGGCGGTGCGACGCTCAGGTGCCGCCACACCTCCGGGTCGGCGGTGGCGGTGTGCAGCTCGTCGGTGTGGGTCAGGTCCAGCGGCTCCAGCCGGACGTGCTCGCCGTGCAGCGACACCGGCTCGTGCCAGGGGGTGCGGGCGGTCCGCAGGAACGCCGGCAGTGGCGCGGTGACCCCGGTGTCCGGCTCGGGTTGCCCGGCGGTCAACCGCAGCGGCAGCACCCCGGCCCAGTGCGGCAGGTGCAGGTCGGCCTCGTCCTCCCGGACCCCACCGGCGCGGGTGCGGACCGACACCTCGTGCAGTGGCAGCGCCAACACGGCGGTCTCGGCCAGCTCGCGCCGGTTGGGTGCGCGGGTGTCGGTGCTGCGTCCCGAGCCGACCTTCTCGACAAGCGCGGTGAGCATGGCGCTCTTCTCCCGCTCGTCGGTGACCAGTCGGGCGGTGCCGAGCGCGACCACCGAGCGGTAGTTGGCGCTGTGGTGGAACTGGGAGCGGGCGTAGACCAGGCCGTCGAGCACTGTCACCGCGACGCAGACTGCCAGCCCGTCACCGCGGGCGGCGAGCAGGGGCCGGCTGCCGGTGGAGCCGTGCAGGTAGAGCGTGTCGCCGATGCGGACGTGCAGGGTGGGCAGCACCCGGGGCTGGCCGTCCACCGTGAAGCCGAGCGCACAGTGGTACGCCTCGTCGAGCACCGCGTGGGCGGCGGCCCGGTCGTAGCTCATCCTGTCGCGGGAGCGGTGCGGTGTGGTCCGGGCGGTGGGTGGGTACATGCGCGCGCCCCTCTTTGTTCTAGTACAATCTCTTGTTTGTGTCAGCACGCTATCAGCTCAGTGGAACGACGGCCGCCGAGATTTCGGCGAGCATCGAATCGGGCATCCGCACCGATGCCCTGCCGCCGGGGACCGCCCTGCCGCCGGTGCGGGCCCTCGCCGCCGAGCTGGGGGTCAGCCCCGCCACCGTGGCCCGTGCCTACCAGGACCTACGCCAGCGCGGCCTGCTCGCCACCGCCGGGCGGCACGGCACCCGGGTGCGTCCGCGCCCGCCGGTCGCCGCCCGCCGCTCCGCGCTGCGCCCCCCACCGCTGCCCGGCGCCCGCGACCTGTCCCGGGGCGAACCCGACCCCCGGCTGCTGCCCCCGCTCGGCCCGCACCTGGCGGCGCTCGCCGCCGACAACGGCCCGTCGGTCGGCTACTCCGACGCCGGGGTGCTCCCCGAACTGGCCGAGGCGGCCCGCGCCCGGCTGGGCGCCGACGGCGTACCGGCCGGTGAGCTCACCCTCACCGGCGGCGCGCTCGACGGCATCGAGCGGCTGCTCGGCGCCCACCTGCGCCCCGGCGACGCGGTCGCTGTGGAGGACCCGGGCTGGGCCAACCTGCTCGACCTGGTCGCCGCGCTGGGGCTGCGCCCGATCGGCGTGCCACTCGACGACGAGGGGCCACTCGTGGCCGGGGTGGCCGCCGCGCTGGCCGCCGGAGCGCGGGCCCTTGTGGTCACCAGCCGGGCACAGAACCCGACCGGTGCGGCCGTCTCCGCGGCCCGCGCCGAAGCCCTACGGGCGCTGCTCGCCGGCCGCCGGGACGTGCTGCTGATCGAGGACGACCACGCCGCCGAACTGGCCCGCGTACCCCTGCACCCGCTGGCCGGCGCGACAGCGAGTTGGGCGTTCCTGCGCTCGGTGAGCAAACCCTTCGGTCCGGACCTGCGGCTGGCGGTGCTGGTCGGCGACGAGACGACGGTGGCCCGGGTGGCCGGCCGGGCCCGGGTCGGCGCCGGCTGGGTCTCCACCGTCCTGCAGCGTCTGGTCCTCGCCCTCTGGCAGGACCCGGAGGTCGCCGAACGGGTGCGCCGGGCGGCACAGAGCTACGAGCAGCGGCGCGACGGGTTGCTGGCCGCGCTGGCCGGACACGGCCTGACCGCGCACGGCCGCAGCGGCATCAACGTCTGGCTACCCGTGTCCGACGAGACAAGCGTGGTCACCGCCCTGCGCGACGCCGGCTGGGCGGTGGCGCCCGGCGCCCTCTACCGGATCGCCGCACCACCCGCGGTCCGGATCTGCGTCAGCCCGCTGGCCACCGAGGATCTGGCCCCGCTGGCAGCCGCCCTGGCCCAGGCCCAGAATCCCGCCCCGCCCCGCGGCTTCCCGACCTGAGGGCTGGGTCCTGGTTGTTCGCGCGGAAAGTGCACCATCGTGGGGATTCGGGGCGGACAGGACGGGTATGCGCGCCGCCGGAGGTGGGGGTCATGGCTTCAGGTGGGGCGCGCAAGGGCGTCTGGATCGCGGTGGCAGTGGCGATCATCATTATCATCATCGTGCTGATCGCGATCGCTTCCGGCGGGGATGGCGGCGGTAACGGGTACTGACGCGGGTTGGCGGCCTCTCGTCGCCAACCACCGGGCGTGGCCGGGGGCGTGCCGCGTCGCGTCGCCGGCACCGCCTCGCCGCGCGGCGCGGCACCGCGTCGGGGCGTATCCGACGCCGGACGCCTTACGGGTATATAACAGTCGGCATGGCCGAGCAGACCGGGAGCGCTCCGGGCGCCCAGCGGTTCATTCCGCCCGACGCCGACACCATCGATGACCTGCGCACCGCGGCCGGTGGTTGTCAAGGCTGCGAGCTGTACCGCGACGCCTCGCAGACGGTCTTCGGCCGGGGCGACGAGACCGCCCGCGTGGTGCTGGTCGGTGAGCAGCCCGGCGACATGGAAGACCAGAAGGGGCTGCCGTTCGTCGGCCCCGCCGGACGGCTGCTGCGCCGTGCCGTCGACGACGCCGGGCTGGAGCCGGGTCAGCTCTATCTGACAAATGCCGTAAAGCACTTTCGCTTCGAGTCGCGTGGCAGGCGGCGGATCCACCAGACGCCGGACCAGGTGCACATCACCGCCTGCCGCCCCTGGCTGGTCGCCGAGTTCGCCCGGCTGCGTCCGGAGATCGTGGTGGTGCTCGGCGCCACCGCCGCCAAGGCGCTGCTCGGCCCGTCCTTCCGGGTCACCCGGCAGCGGGGCGAGTTGCTGCCCTGGCCCGAGTCGGCACAGCACCCGGAGGACTTCCAGCGGGTGCCGGTGGACAACTCCGGAAAGCGTGCCGACGTACCGCCGGCGCGGCTGCTGGCCACCATCCACCCGTCCGCGGTGCTGCGCGCCGACGACCAGGACAAGGCGTACGAAGGGCTGGTCACCGACCTGGCCGTCGTCACCCGCGCCCTCGCCGGGTAGGTGACCCGCGCTCTCGTCCGCCGCACCGGGCAGGCCGCCGCGGCTCCACCGGGCCGCCCGTGCCGTTGCGGAAACCTCTGTCGGACGTTGCCACGGTGGCCGGACGCCGAGGCGATACCCGGCAGAAACGACAATGCACGATCGGCGTAACAGGTCCTCTACAGACTCACGAGAGTCGATCTTGTAGGGGAGGCCGTTATGAGCGATCAGACACAGTCGATGGTCAGCCGCCGTGGGTTCCTGCGCGCGGTGGGGGTGAGCGGCGGTGCCGGCGCGATGCTCGCCACGATGGGCGCGATGGGGCTCGCGCCCAGCGCGGCCGGATCCGTGATCCCCGCGTTCCGGGCACCGGAGCGATCCGACTTCACCCTGACCGGACGGTCGGGCGCCAGCGTGATCGTGCTCGGCGGCGGCATCGCCGGGCTCACCACCGCGTACGAGTTGGGCAAGGCCGGCTATGACTGCACGATCCTGGAGGCGCGGCACCGCGTCGGTGGGCGGAACCTGACCATCCGGGGTGGCGACGTCGAGACCGACCTCGACGGACGCACCCAGCGCGCGAACTTCTCCGACGGGGTCTACTTCAACGCCGGACCGGGTCGGATCGCGCAGTGGATGGTCACCATGGACTACTGCCGGGAACTCGGCGTACCCGTCGAGGTCTTCACCAACCAGAACGCCGACGCCTGGATCTACAACGAGTCCGCCGGGATGACCGCGCCGATCCGGTACCGCACCGCCAAGGCGGACGTGTATGGCTACGTCTCGGAACTGCTCGCGAAGGCCACCGACCAGGGTGCGTTGGACGCCCGGCTGACCGCCGACGACCGCGAGCGGCTGCTGTCGTTCCTGCAGAGCTTCGGCGCGATCGGCGGTCGGTCAGGCGACTGGGCGTACACCGGGACCAGCCGGCGCGGTTTCTCCGGATATCCGGGCGCGGGCAACGACGGAGGCACCCCGCTCGGCACCCCGCCGCCGCTCGCCGACGTCTTCGCCAGCAACGTCGGCAGGTACTTCTCGTTCGAACTCGGCTACGACCAGGCCATGCTGATGTTCCAGCCGGTCGGCGGGATGGACCAGATCCCGCGCGCCCTGGCCAGGGCCGTCGGAGCGAAGCGGGTCCGGCTCAACGCCGAGGTGACCGGGGTGACCGACCGGGGCAACCGGGTCGAGGTGACCTACCGGCAGGGCGGCCGGCAGTCGCAGCTCACCGCCGACTACTGCGTGGCGGCGCTGCCGCCGCACCTGATGGCCCGGGTGCCGCACAATCTCGGCACCGAGGTGACCGCCGCCCTTGCCGACTTCCCGGTCACCGCCGCCGGCAAGATCGGCCTGGAGTACCGCAGCCGCTGGTGGGAGACCGACCAGCGGATCTACGGCGGCATCACCGAGACCGATCTGGACCTGTCGCACATCTGGTACCCGTCGTACGGCTTCCACGGTAAGCGCGGCCTGGTCGTCGGCTACTACAACACCGGGGCGAACGCCAGGGCGTACAGCGGGCTCGCACCGGAGCAGCGGAGGGAGCGCGCCGTCAGCCAGGGGGTGAAGATCCACGGTGACAAGTACCGCAGTGAGCTGGTCACCTCGTACTCCCACGCCTGGGACCGGACCCCGTACCTCGAGGGCGCCTGGACCTCACCCCGGTACGGCACGGCCGGCTACAACCTGCTGCTCCAGCCGTCCGGGCGGGTCTACTTCGCCGGGGACTGGCTCAGCCACGAGGTGGCCTGGCAGCACGGCGCGTTCGTGGCGGCCCGTTCGGCGGTCTCCGCGCTGCACCAGCGGGTGATGGCCGGCTGAGAGCGGTCCGCGACGGGTGCCCGGTTCGGCTGGTGGCAGAACCCACTGTGGCTGGTCGGTGTGGGTGCGCGAGGATGGGTCACCCCATCCTGAGGAGCGCCGATGGCCACCGACCTGACCGCGCCGGGCACCGCCGCCCGCCCCGACATCACGTCGATCCAGCGCCGTACCCTCCGGTTGCTCTTCACCACCCAGATCGTCGGCGGTGTCGGCGTCACCATCGGCATCGCGGTGGGCGCGCTGCTCGCCGCGCGGATCGCCGGCACCGCGATGGCCGGTGTGGCGCAGAGCGCCGCGGTGGTCGGCGCGGCGCTGCTCGCCGTTCCGGTCACCCGGATCATGGCCCGGCGCGGGCGGCGTCCGGGGCTGGTGGTGGCGTACACGGTCGGTGCCGTCGGCGGCGTGCTCGTGGTGCTGGCCGCGGTGACCCGTTGGGTGCCGCTGCTCTTCCTCGGCATGCTGCTCTTCGGCGGGGGGACCGCCGCGAACCTGCAGGCCCGCTACACGGCGGTGGACCTTGCCGAGCCGGCCCGACGGGGGCGGCAACTCTCCCTGATCGTCTGGGCGACCACCATCGGCGCGGTGGCCGCACCGAACTTCGCCGCACTTGCCGACCGGATCACCACCGGCTGGGGGCTGCCCCCGCTGGCTGGCCCGTTCGCGTTCAGCTCTGTCGCGTTCGTGCTGGCTGCCCTCGTGCTCCTCGGGTTGCTCCGGCCCGACCCGCTGCTCACCGCGCGGCGGCTCGCGGCGGCCGACACGCCACCGGCCGGCGACGTGCCGACGGCGGCCGGCGCGCCGTTGGCCGGTGACGTGCCGGCGGGCGGTGGGGTGACCCCGGCCACCGCGCCGGTCGCGGTGCGCGCACCGCGCGGGGCCGGGATGCGGCTGGCCTGGTCGGTGGTACGCGAGCGGCCCGCCGCCCGGCTCGGCATCGCCGCGGTGGCGGTCGGTCACCTGGTGATGGTGGCGGTGATGGCGATGACGCCGGTCCGGCTCGGCGAGTCGCACGCCGACGCCGACGTGCTGCGGCTGGTCGGCATCGTGTTGAGCCTGCACATCGCCGGCATGTACGCGTTCTCCCCGGTGGTGGGTTGGCTCACCGACCGGCTCGGCCGACGGGCCGTGATCCTCGGTGGGGTCGGGTTGTTGCTGGCCGCCTGCGCGGTCGCCGGCACCGCCGGGCACCACACCCCCCGGCTGTCGGTGGGTCTGGTGCTGCTCGGGCTGGGCTGGTCGGGGACGATGGTGGCCGGCTCGACGCTGCTGTCCGAGTCGGTGCCGACCGGGGTGCGGCCGAGCGTCCAGGGGCTGGCCGACCTGATCATGGGGCTGGCCGGGGCGGGAGCCGCCGTGGCCAGCGGGTTTGTCATGCAGTCCGCCGGATATCCAGTGCTCACCCTGCTCGCGGCGGTCGCCGTGGTGCCCCTGGTAGCGCTAGCGTTGCGGCCGGTGCCGACCGGGGCACCGGACGAGGAGGGCTGATCACTGTGCGGCTGACCGACTTCTGGACGCGGCTCGACGAGGCGTTCGGGCCCGGCTACGCGGCCAGCATCGCCCGCGATCAGGTGCTGTCGCAGCTCGGCGGACGGACCATCGAGCAGGCCCTGGCGTCGGGGGAGCAGACGCACGTGGTGTGGCGGGCGGTTTGTGCCGCGTACCCCGACCGCGTGCCCGCCCGACTACGCTGAGCAGCCTTTTCGTCGCTTCCGCGTGTCGCTTGTCGAGTCGTACACCTGTTCGGCTATTGTCCACAGCGGGGTGCTCGTCCACAGCTCGCGGCCCGTCGGCTGGTTTTCTGTCGGACCCAGCGCCTAGCGTGTCCGCGTGACGCGAAGCTCAGCAAAGACGCCGGCGAAGGCAGGGGTGGCAACCATGGCAGCAGGGCCTGACCGGGAGAAGGCACTCGACCTTGCTCTCGCTCAGATTGACAAGCAGTTCGGCAAGGGCTCGGTGATGCGACTGGGTGACCGGCCGGTCATCCAGACCGCCATCATTCCGACCGGCTCCATCGCCCTTGACGTGGCGCTGGGCATCGGCGGCCTGCCGCGCGGCCGGGTGGTCGAGATCTACGGCCCGGAGTCCAGCGGTAAGACAACTGTGGCACTGCACGCGGTGGCCAACGCCCAGCGCAACGGCGGCATCGCCGCCTTCATCGACGCCGAGCACGCGCTCGACCCGGAGTACGCGAAGGCCCTCGGCGTCGACACCGACGCGATGCTGGTCTCGCAGCCCGACACCGGCGAGCAGGCGCTGGAGATCGCGGACATGCTGATCCGCTCCGGCGCCCTGGACATCATCGTGATCGACTCGGTGGCGGCCCTGGTGCCGCGCGCCGAGATCGAGGGCGAGATGGGCGACAGCCACGTGGGTCTCCAGGCCCGGCTGATGAGCCAGGCGCTCCGGAAGATCACCGGTGTGCTCAGCAACACCGGCACCACGGCGATCTTCATCAACCAGCTGCGGGAAAAGATCGGCGTCATGTTCGGCAGCCCGGAGACCACGACCGGTGGCCGGGCCCTGAAGTTCTACGCCTCGGTCCGGCTCGACGTGCGACGCATCGAGAGCCTCAAGGACGGCACCGACGTGGTCGGTAACCGCACCCGGGTCAAGGTCGTGAAGAACAAGGTCGCCGCGCCGTTCAAGCAGGCCGAGTTCGACATCATGTACGGCAAGGGCATCTCGCGCGAGGGCTCGCTCATCGACGTCGGCGTGGAGCAGGCGATCATCCGCAAGTCCGGAGCGTGGTACACGTACGACGGCGACCAGCTCGGCCAGGGCAAGGAGAAGGCCCGGGAGTTCCTGAAGGAAAACCCGGACGTGGCCGCCGAGATCGAGAAGAAGATCCTGGAGAAGCTCGGCGTCGGGGTCGGTGCGGGTGACGCCGCCGGTGGCCCCGAGCTGCCGCCTGTCGACTTCTGATCGGTCGCTCACCGATGGCAGGACGACGCGCCCGTACGGGGCGGGGCTGGGATGCCAGCCCACCCCGTACGGGCGACGCCACCGATCCACAGCGCCCCCGCCAGGGGCGCCGTGGACGCTCCGCCGAGACCAACGCTGTCGAGCCTCCCGGCCCCCCTCGTGACGAGTCGGAGGTGGCCCGCGAGGTCTGCCTGCGGCAGCTCGCGATCCGGCCCCGCACCCGGGCCGAGCTGGCCGCCGCGCTGGCCAAGCGGGGCATCTCCGAGCAGGTCTCGGCCGAGGTGCTCGACAGGTACGACGAGGTCGGCATCATCGACGACGCCGCGTTCGCCCGCGCCTGGGTGTCCAGCCGGCATTCGGGGCGTGGGCTGGCCCGCCGGGCGCTCGCCAACGAGCTGCGCCGCAAGGGCGTGGACGGCGAGGTGGCCACCGAGGCGCTCGACGCGCTCGACGAGGAGACCGAGGCGGACACCGCCCGTGCCCTGGTGGAGCGCAAGCTGCGCACCGCCCGAGGGGAGCCGGACGCGGTGTTCCGGCGGCTGGTGGGCATGCTGGCCCGCAAGGGTTATCCACCCGGTGTGGCGATCCGGGCGGTCAAGGACGCGTTGGCCGCGCAGAGCGCCGAGGCGGCCGAGTTCGCCGAGCAGATCGACGCTGACGCGCTCGCCGACGCCGAGGGCGAGTTGGAGCGCGACAACCGGCTGGCCGAGTGAGCGGCTCGGCCAGTGGTGCGCCGCGACTCCCGCTGGGGGTGCGGGCCCGGTGTTGAAGGCATGTCTGAACGGTGGGCGTGACCGGCAGGCCCATCCGGCCGTGCCGGTGACGGCTGCTGAGCTGGCCACCGATGCGGCCCGCTGCGCGGCGCTCGGCGTCGCGGCCGTGCACGTCCATCCCCGGGACGAGACAGGTGCCGAGTCGTTGCGGCCGGCGGTGATCGCCGACGCGCTGACCGCGATCCGTGCCGCCCGGCCGGGGCTGCCGGTCGGGGTGAGCACCGGCGAATGGATCTCGCCGGATCCGGCTGCCCGGGTGGCCGCCGTCCGGGCTTGGCCCGTGCTGCCCGACTTCGCTTCGGTAAACGCGCACGAGCCCGGTGCCGAGGCGGTCGCGGCTGCCCTGCACGAGCGCGGTGTGCTCGTCGAGGCAGGGCTGTGGACTGTCGACGCGGTGGCGGCGTACCGCAGGTGGCGGGTGCCGACCGGGCGGGTGCTTGTCGAGTGCATGGCGGAGGACGTCGCTGTCGCGTTGGCCGACGCTTCCCGGATTCTCGCCGCGCTGCCGGCGGACGCGCCGTCGGTGCTGCTGCACGCCGAGGGTCCGGCGACCTGGCCGGTCCTCGCCGAGGCGGTCCGCCGGGGCCTGGCCGCCCGAATCGGGCTTGAGGACACCCTGTGCCTGCCCGACGGCTCACCTGCCGCGGACAACGCGGCGTTGGTCGCGGCGGCGGTGGCGGTGGGAGCCAGCTGACCGGTGGTGAGACGGATGGGTCACACCTGGCCCGGCCGTCGGCCCTGTCTGAGAGGCGGCTGGACGGCGCTGAGCAGGCCCGACACGTCCAGTGGGCGGCGCACCTCGCGGAGTTTGTCCGCTCCTGTCCGGCGTGATGTCAGCGCGCGGTGACCGTGCAACTTCTCTCCGTTCGGGGGGTTTGATCATGACTCCTTGACCAGAGCACCCCCGGCGACCTAGCCTCGCCATACAGGCTCACATTGCCCGACCAGCGCAGGCTAAGCGCACAACATAGATCGCGTAACAAGACAGCATCACTTTGGCCGACTCCACGGCCTTTGGCGGCAGATCTGGACAGGCCGTTCCGGAACTCCGCGACAACTGCACCCGGTCGCCGACGATGCCCGAGGGCACCGCCGGCGGAGAGAGCTACCCACGGCCACTCGCTCCGGTCGGGCGTCCACAGCCGCAGGAGTGTGCCCCGGCACGGTCGCTGCGGTCTCGACGTTAGGGGAGGCGGCCATGGCGGGGCGGCGGCACAGGTTCATCGGTAGACCCGACGGGGTCCCGGCATGAACGCCTTCGACGTCGTGCTCCTGGCGGCCGTCCTCGTCCTCGCCGTGGTGGTGATCGGGGCCGTGCTCGTCGGCATCCGGACGCTGCGCCGGGTGGGTGCCGCGCCGGCTCCGGAGGATCCCGCCTTCATCGCCGAGAAGGACCGTCAGGAGCAGTCCCTCGCTGCCCTGCGGACCGCGGCCGACGAGGCGAACAGCACGATCGACGTGGCGAAGTCCGCGGCCGCGGCGGCCCGTGCCGAGGCGGCCGCGGCGAAGGCCGAGGCGAAGGCCGCCCGCGCCGAGGCACGCCGGGTGCTCGACGACGCCCGCGCCGAGGCGGACACCGTCCTGGAGCGCGCCCACAAGCAGGCCGAGGCGGACGCCGAGCAGCTCCGCACGACGGCCCGGCGCAGCGGTGAACGGGAGGTCGCGGTGCTCGCCGCCACCACCCGCGAGCAGGCCGCGGAGGTGGAGCGGCGGGCGGCCCGGATGGACGAGCGGGAGCGGATGCACACCGAGGAGGTGGAGCGGTTCGCCGAGCGGGAACGGCAGCTCACCGAGGCGCGGGCGGCCCTCGCGACCCGGGAGTCCGCGCTGGCCCGACGGGAGGCCGAGCTCGCCGAGTCCGAGGAACTGCGTCGCCGGGAGCTGGAGCGGGTCGCCGGGCTCAGCGCCGACGCGGCACGACTGGAGCTGGTCGAGGCGATCGAAACCCAGGCCAAGCGGGAGGCCGCGCTACTGGTGCGCGACATCGAGTCCGACGCGCGCAGCACCGCCGAGCAGCGGGCCCGCCACATCGTGGTGGACGCCATCCAGCGGGTCGCCAGCGAACAGACCGCGGAGAGCGTGGTAAGTGTCCTGCACCTGCCCGGTGACGAGATGAAGGGGCGGATCATCGGCCGGGAGGGCCGCAACATCCGCGCCTTCGAGTCGGTGACCGGCGTCAACCTGATCATCGACGACACCCCCGAGGCGGTGCTGCTCTCCTGCTTCGACCCGGTCCGCCGCGAGGTGGGCCGGTTGACCCTGGAGAAGCTGGTCCTGGACGGGCGGATCCACCCGCACCGGATCGAGGAGGTCTACGACCTGGCCCGGCAGGAGGTGGAGCAGCTCTGCCTCCGGGCCGCCGAGGACGCCCTGGTCGAGGTCGGCATCACCGAGATCCACCCGGAGCTGATCACCCTGCTCGGTCGGCTGCGCTACCGTACCTCGTACGGGCAGAACGTGCTCAAGCACCTGGTCGAGACCGCTCACATCGCCGGCATCATGGCCGCCGAGCTGCGGCTGGACGTGCCCATCATCAAGCGGTCGGCGTTCCTGCACGACATCGGCAAGGCGCTCACCCACGAGGTGGAGGGCAGCCACGCCATCATCGGCGCGGACCTGGCCCGCAAGTACGGCGAGCACGAGGACGTGGTGCACGCCATCGAGGCGCACCACAACGAGGTGCCGCCGCAGACCATCGAGGCCGTGCTGACCCAGGCGTCCGACGCCTGCTCGGGCGGTCGGCCGGGCGCCCGTCGGGAGAGCCTGGAGGCGTACGTCAAGCGGCTGGAGCGGATCGAGGAGATCGCGGCCGGCAAGCTCGGCGTGGACAAGGTCTTCGCCATGCAGGCGGGCCGGGAGATCCGGGTGATGGTCAAGCCGGACGACGTCGACGACATCGGGGCGGCAGTGCTGGCCCGCGATGTGGCCAAGCAGATCGAGGAGGAGCTGACCTACCCGGGTCAGATCCGGGTCACAGTGGTCCGCGAGTCCCGGGTCACCGAGATCGCCCGCTGACCCGCCCGATCACCACGAGTTCCGCAAATCGGGGTGTCCCCTCCTTGGGGACACCCCGATTTCAGGAAGATCGAGTCGATCACGAGCCGGGCGGCTCGGTCAGAGGGCGGGCGCCGCCCACGTCACCGCTCAGCCCTGCGGTTCGCTCACTGTGTTGCTGGCGACCGGGGTGGCGCCGGTGGCGGTCCGCCGCTGTGCGCGGAAGCCGCGTTGGCGGCTACGCCGGTCCAGCCAGTTGGCCAACGTGGTGAGCAGCGAGTTGATGACGATGTAGATCGCGGCGACCACGATCGCCGCGGCGACGATGTTGCCCTTGTTCGCGGCGAGGTCGTTGACCCCGCGTTGGAGCAACTCCGGGTAGGCGACGATGTAACCGAGCGCGGTGTCCTTGAGCAGCACCACCAGCTGGCTGACGATGACCGGCAGCATCGCGCGGGCCGCCTGCGGCACGAGGATCAGCTGCATGACCTGGCTCTTGCGCATGCCGATCGCGTAGGCGGCCTCGGACTGACCACCGGGCAGCGAGCGGATTCCGGCCCGGAACGCCTCTGCCAGGACCGAGCCGTTGTAGAGGGTCAGGCCGATCACGACGGCCCAGAAGGCGGTCACCGGCCCTTTGATCACGAACGGCACGCCGTAGAAGATAAAGAAGATCATGATGAGCAGCGGAACGGCGCGGAAGAACTCGACCACGGCGCCCGACGGAATGCTGATCCAGCGACGCTCGGAGAGCCGGCCGACCGCGAAGATGATGCCGAACGCCAGCGAGAGCACCATGCCGACCGCGGCCGCCCAGAGCGTGGCGAGCAGACCGGGCCCGATGAACTGGGTCCAGGTGGTGGCCTCGGTGAAGGGCTTCCAGAGCTGCCCGTCCCACTGGCCCGCCTCGTCGAACTTCGCGTAGACCCACCAGAGCAGCCCGGCCAGGGCGACGCCGAAGACGACAGTCAGTACCGCGTTGCGGATCCGTGCCCGGGGCCCCGGGTGGTCGTAAAGGACGGAGTCGGTGCTCATCAGCGCTTCACCGCCAGTCGGTTGGCCAGCCAGCCGAAGACGTAGCCGGTGGGGATCAGGAACGCGGCGAACGTGCCGGCGAAGACCAGGAAGATCATGATGACCGCGTCGCCGTTGTCATTGATCAGCTGCTTCATCACGTTTGAGGACTCCATCAACCCGATCGTGCCGACGATCGTGGCGTTCTTGCAGAGCGCGATCAGGATGCTGCCCAGCGGCGCGACCACCGAACGCGTTGCCTGGGGCAGCACCACGATCCGCAGGGTCTGGGCGAAGGAGAGGCCGATCGCCCGGGCCGCCTCGGCCTGCCCGGCAGGCACGGTGTTGACCCCGGACCGCAGCGCCTCACAGACGAAGGAGGCTGTGTACACCGACAGGCCGACGACCCCGAGCCAGTAGTTGTTCAGGTCCAGGTCATCGGAGAGGGTCAGGCCGAGGTTGGAGTACAGCCCGAAGTAGCAGAAGAAGATGACCAGGGTGAGCGGCGTGTTGCGGAAGATGTTGACCCAGGCCGTTCCGAAGCCGCGCAGCACGGGGACCGGCGAGACTCGCATGGCGGCGAGTAGCACACCGAGTATCAGCGCGAACACCGCCGACGCGCCGGTCAGCTTGAGGATCCAGATAAAGCCCGACAGGTAGGCGTCGAAGTTAGTCGGATCAGCGAATACGTGCATGCGTCGGCTCCCGGGGGCAGGTCGTCGGCGTCGTCACGGGCCGGGGGCCGACACCCGTGTTCGGATGTCGGCCCCCGGGACCGGTCAGACGCTGCCGCAGTTGGTCAGCTTGGTGGTGTCCAGCTCGGGCGCGGCCTTGCCGCTCTTGCCCAGGCTGGTGTCCCAGGCGGCCTTGTAGGTGCCGTCCGAGGCGGCGGCCTTCAGGATCTCGTTGACCTTCTCGCAGCCGTCCTTGTCGTCCTTCTTCAGGCCGATGCCGTAGGGCTCGCTGGAGAAGGGCTTGCCGACGACCTTGAACTTGCCGGCGTACTGCGACTGCGCGGCGTAACCGGCGAGGATGATGTCGTCAGTGGTGACGGCGTCGACCTGGCCGTTCTCCAGCAGCGGCAGGCACTTCGAGTACGCGTCGAACTGCTGCAGCTTGGCCTTCGGGTAGTCCGACTGGATCCGCTTGGCAGGCGTGGATCCCGAGGCCGAGCAGACCTTCTTGCCCTCCAGGCCCTCCGGGCCGGTGATCGTCGAGTCGGCCTTGACGAGCAGGTCCTGGCCGGCGATGAAGTACGGGCCGGCGAAGTTGACCTTCTGCTTGCGCTCGTCGGTGATGGTGTACGTCGCCACCACCAGGTCGACGGTGCCCTGCTGGATGAACGGCTCCCGGTTGTTGGAGACCGTCGTCTTCCACTCGATGTTGTTCGCGTCGACGCCGAGACCCTTGGCAATGATCTTGCCAATCTCGATGTCGAAGCCCTCGTACTGGCTGCCGGTCTGCAGACCCAGGCCGGGCTGGTCGGCCTTGACGCCGATCACGAGCTTCTTCTGGTTCTCCGCCTTGCCCACGATGCCCTTGGCGCCCGAGCTGCCGGTGCTGCCGCCTTCGTCTCCGCCGCAGGCGGTCATGGTGACGGCCAGAGCCGCGACCGCGGCGACTGCCGCAACGCGCTTCATACGCATACTCTTCTCCTTCTTCAACGGAGCCCGCCGAGGTGCGGCGCGCTCCACTACGGACGCCTAGTGCGTGAGGATTTTGGAGAGGAAGTCCTTCGCCCGCTCGCTGCGCGGGTTCTCGAAGAACTCCGCCGGGGAGGCGTCCTCGACGAGCTTGCCATCGGCCATGAAGATGACCCGGTTGGCCGCGTGCCGGGCGAAGCCCATCTCGTGTGTGACCACGACCATCGTCATGCCGTCGCGGGCCAGTGAGGTCATCACGTCGAGCACCTCGCCGACCATCTCCGGGTCCAGCGCGCTTGTCGGCTCGTCGAAGAGCATCGCCTTGGGCTGCATGGCCAGCGCGCGGGCGATGGCCACCCGCTGCTGCTGGCCGCCGGAGAGTTGGGCCGGGAACTTGTCCGCCTGGTTGGCGATGCCGACCCGGTCGAGCAGGGCCAGGCCGCGCTCGCGGGCGGCGGCCGGCTTCTCCTTGCGGACCTTGATCGGGCCGAGGGTGACGTTCTCCAGGATGGTCTTGTGCGCGAAGAGGTTGAAGGACTGGAACACCATGCCCACCTCGCTGCGCAGCTTGGCGAGGGGCTTGCCCTCGGCCGGCAGTGGCTGGCCGTCGAAGGTGATGGTGCCGGAGCTGATCGGCTCCAGTCGGTTGATGGCGCGGCACAGCGTCGACTTGCCGGAGCCGGACGGGCCGATCACCACGACCACCTCACCCCGGCCCACCGACAGTGAGACGTCGTCCAGCACGTGCAGCGGCCCGAACCACTTGTTGACCGCGTCCAGCACGATGAGCGGTTCGCCCGTCGTCACGTCGTCCACCGTCCCCTGTCGTCTCCCGGATCGGGGTCGGTTGACCCCCGGTGCGGCCACTGTAGGCGGCCTGATGTGGCGGAATGCAACTCAGCGGGTCACGGAGCGGTAACACCGGCCCTGATCGTCGGCGCGCGTCCGATTCCGGTCACTGTCTGGGTGGCAACGGTGGCGATCGTGGTGCCTTGTCGAGATCATGGATGGATGACCGAACCCGTACGGCTGACGAAGTACGCCCGCGGCGGTGGCTGCGCCTGCAAGATCCCGCCAGGCGAGTTGGAGATCATGGTGGCCGGTCTCGGCCCGGCCACCGGCACCGCGGAGTTGCTCGTCGGCCTGGATCACGGCGACGACGCGGCGGTGGTACGCCTGGACGAGCGCACCGGCCTGGTCAGCACCGCCGACTTCTTCACCCCGGTGGTCGACGACGCGTACGACTGGGGTCGGATCGCCGCCGCCAACGCGCTCTCCGACGTGTACGCGATGGGTGGCACCCCGTTGGTCGCGCTCAACCTGCTCTGCTGGCCGCGGGACGTACTGCCGATGGAGTTGGCCGGCGAGGTGCTGCGTGGCGGCCAGGACGTGGCCCGGGAGGCCGGCTGTCACCTGGCCGGCGGCCACAGCGTGGACGACGACGGCCCGAAGTACGGCCTCGCGGTCACCGGCACGGTCCGTCCGGAGGAGCTGATCACCCTCGACGCCGGGGTGGCTGGGTTGCCGTTGTCGTTGACGAAGCCGCTCGGGGTGGGTGTGCTCAACACCCGGCACAAGGCCACCGGTGAGAGTTTTCCGGAGGCGGTGGCGTCGATGAGCGCGCTCAATCGGGACGCCGCCCGCGCGGCGGTCGCCGCCGGCATCCGCTGTGGCACCGACGTGACCGGGTTCGGGTTGCTCGGGCACGCCTCCAAGCTGGCCCGGGCCAGCCAGCTCACCGTCGCCATCGACGCGGCCCGCGTGCCGTACCTGGCGGGGGCCCGGGAGGCTCTCCGCGACGGGTACGTCAGCGGCGGCAGCCGGCGGAACCTGGAGTGGGTGACGCCGTGGACGGATCTCGGCGCGGTGGGGGAGGACGAGCGGCTGTTGCTCGCCGACGCGCAGACCTCCGGCGGCCTGCTGGTCGCCGGTGAGGTGCCGGGTGCTCCGGTGGTGGGTGAGTTGCTGCCGCGCGGCGAGCACCTCGTCGTCGTGCGCTGACCTTTCCGCAGGTTGACGCCGGGCGCCTGGTGGTCGCCCGCGCGCCGGACCCGCGCGGGTCCGTGCGCCGGACACGCGGTCCCGGTGGTGCGGTTGGCGCACCATAGCCGATAAACTGTCACCTTCCCGCTACTCCGAGCAATGCGGCTCAGGGAAATTTTGCCCGGAATGGTCACAGACCGGTAACTTGCCCCCGCCTGGGGTCAAATG
Organism: Micromonospora sp. NPDC049047; assembly: GCF_040649135.1. NCBI lineage: Bacteria > Bacillati > Actinomycetota > Actinomycetes > Micromonosporales > Micromonosporaceae > Micromonospora > Micromonospora sp. NPDC049047. The sequence goes on along the minus strand of NZ_JBEZEY010000012.1, from coordinate 64,021 downwards.
CCCTCCACCATCGTGGGTAAGGCCCGATCCGGAGGCCGGTGGGGACGAACGCAGCGAGGAGGCGGAATGACCGAGCTGTGGAACTGGAGAGTCGACGGGGCTCGACCCGTGGAGGTCTACCCGGCGCTGGCCGAGGCGCTTGGTCGGGTGGTGATGCCGCTGGCGGTGGCCGATCCGGCCCGTCTGCCGGCGTACGCGGTGGTGTGCGACGTCTGGGAGGCGCCGGGCGAGTTCGCGACGGTGGTGGATTGCTACGGGGTGCCCGAGGCGCTCTCCGAGCACGCCAGCATCGCCGCGCTCGCCCGACTGTTGGGCCGCAACTGCCTGGTGCGCGACGACACACTCGACGCGGGCCGGCATCTGCTCGTCGCCCCGGACGGCACGGTCCGTCCGGTGCACTTCGACGTGCGGGACACCGAAGACGGCGAGGTGCTCAGCAGGCACCGGCTCTGCACGGTCGGCGACCCGGGCTGTCGGGGCTGGTCGCAGTGCCACCGTTCGCGCTGGGCGCCGGACACCGTCGCCCCGGCGCGCGCCGCGGCCTGACCGGCGGTCGAGGCCCGGCCTGACCGGCGGTCGGAAGGCCGCCTGACCCGCGGCCTAAAGGTCGGCCTGACTGGCCGCGCCTGACCTGCGGCCAAGGCCCGGCCTGACTGGTCGTGCCGGACCCGCCACGGTCGGGTCCGGGGGTCGGTCCGCGACCCGCGATCAGTTGGTGGCGGCGGCCTGCCGGCCCGTGGTGCCCGATCCGGCGCCCCGCACCACCAGTTGGTCGAGCAGGTCGCGCGTCGCAGCGGTCACGGCGGCCACCGCGGCGTCGAACGCGGCGGCATTGTGTGCGGCGGGCGCCCGGAAACCGGAGATCTTCCGGACGTACTGCAACGCCGCCGCCTCGACGTCCGCGTCGGTCACCTGCGGGGTGAACGGCTCGCGCAGCGTCTTGATGCTCCGGCACATGTGGGTTCCTCCTCTGCGGCGCCCGGACGGCCACCCGGGGTGCCGACGGTTGTACCGACGGTGACACTGGGTCGATATTTGTCTATCCTGGTCACGGACCAGAGCCTTTCGCGCAATTATCGCCGCTCGCGCTCCCAGCGCCCGGGCCCTCGGAGACTCATTGTGGACCATGCCCCCACCCGCTCGACCCGTCCCGACCTCGACCACCTCACCCGCAGCCTGCACACGCCGCTGGAGCGGATCTCCGCCGAGCACGCCGATCTGGTCGAGGCGGTTCGCCGACGGGTCGTCGTGACCGAATCCGTGCCGTCCGGCAGCGTGCCCGTCGCCGCCTTCAACTCGTCCATCTGACCGATGGCCGGCCGGTGCGGTCCACCCGGAGCGGGCGGGTCCTGCCGGCCGATCAGCCAGTTCGTGCTGAAGGTGCACAGCCGATGCGACCTCAGCTGCGACCACTGCTACGTCTACCAGCACGCCGACCAGACCTGGCGGGGCCGGCCGGGGCGGATGCCGGAGGCCACGGTCCGGGCCGCCGCGCACCGCATCGCCGAGCACGCCCGCGAGCACGAGCTACCGGTAGTGCACGTGGTGCTGCACGGCGGCGAGCCACTGCTGCTGGGTGCCGCCGGGCTGCGCGAGGTGCTGGCCGAGCTGCGGACGACGATCACGCCGTGGACGGGCCAGCTCGACCTGCGGATGCAGACGAACGGCGTGCTGCTCGACGACGAGCTGTGCCGCCTCCTTGTCGACTACGACGTGCGGGTCGGTGTGTCGTTCGACGGTGACCGCGCCGCGAACGACAGGCACCGGGTCTTCGCCCACGGCGGCAGCAGCCACGACCACGTCCGGCGGGCACTGGCCCTGCTCCGACGCCCGGAGCACCACGCCAGCTACGCCGGCATCCTCTGCACCGTCGACGTCCGCAACGATCCCGACCTGGTGTACGAGGCGCTGCTCGCCGAAAGCCCACCCCGGGTGGACCTGCTGTTGCCGCACGCCACCTGGGACCACCCGCCGGAGCGCCCCGGTCCCGGGTCCACCCCGTACGCGGACTGGCTCGGGCGGCTGCACCGGCGGTGGGTGGACGAGGGACGGCCGATGTCCATCCGGCTGTTCGAGGCGTTACGGCCCGGCGGTGGTGGCACCGAGGCGTTCGGCCTCGCGCCGGCCGACGTGCTGGTGATCGAGACCGATGGCAGTTGGGAGCAGGTCGACTCACTCAAGACCGCCTACCACGGGGCGGCGGGCACCGGGTTCGACGTGTTCGACAATTCGGTGCACGAGGCGGCCCGCCACCCCGGGGTGGCCGTCCGACAGGAGGGCGTGGACGGGCTCTGCGCGACCTGTCGGGCCTGTCCGGTGGTCGACAGGTGCGGCGGCGGCCTGTACGCGCACCGGTGGCGCACCGGCTCCGGCTTCGACAACCCGTCGGTGTACTGCGCCGACCTGCTCGGCCTCATCCACAGCGTCGACGCGTACCCGCCGCCGCCGAGCCACCCGCCGACCACCGCACCGGTCGACGAGCTGCTCGACGACCTGGCCACCGGCCACGGCTCGGCACCGACGCTCGCGCTGCTCACCGCCACCCAGCTCTCCATCACCAGGGCCCTGTTGGTGGCCTGCCGGGACCGGACCGGTCCCACCGCGGCCTGGGAGCTGCTCGTCCAGCTCGAACAGGCGGCGCCGGAGGCGGTCCGGGCGGTCCTGGCGCACCCGTTCGTCCGGCCCTGGCTGGTGCGTCGACTCGACCCGTCGGCCCGGTCGGGCGTTCGCCCCGCCGCCGATCCGCTGCCGGCGCTCGCCGTCGCGGCGGCGCTGCGGGCGGGTCTCCCGGCCGCGGTGCAGGTGCCGGTTCGCGCCGACACGATCACGGTGCCCACGCTCGGCAGCCTGCTGCTGCCCGGCCTGGGGGAGAGCGCCGAGGTGACCGTCCTGCCTGGTGGGTTCCGGGTCCGGGGCGGGCGCACCGAGCGCACGGTGCTCCTCGATCCGGTCGAGTCGTCGGCCGACTGGCGACCGGCACGCGAGGTGCCGGTGCCCGGTGGCCGGTTGCTGATCGAGGACGGCGACCCGTACCGGGACTGCTACGGCCAGTCGGTGGCGCCCCGCCTGGCGGACCCGGTGGCGCGGGCGTTGGGGCGTACCCTGGCCGAGGCCTGGCGGGTGGTGGACCGGGACGTGCCGGCGCACGCGGCGGCGCTCGACGGCGGTCTGCGCGCCGTCGTGCCGCTGGCCCCCGACCCGGCGAGGCCTCTGCGCAGCGCGACCGCGCGACACGCGTTCGGCGCGGTCGCGGTCACCCCCGACCCGGACCCGGAGACGATGGCGGTGCTGCTCGTGCACGAGTGGCAGCACGCGAAGCTCGGCGCCGCGCTCGACCTGTGCGACCTCGTCGAGGCCGACCGGGGCACCCGGATCAGGGTGCCGTGGCGCCCCGACCCGCGGCCACCCGAGGGCGTCCTCCAAGGGGTGTACGCCCACCTGGCGGTCACCCAGGTGTGGCAGTCCCGGGCGTTCCGCGGCGGGAGCGAGGCGGCGGCGCACGCCGAGCGTTACCTGACCTGGACCCGGGATGGTGTCGACGCCCTGCTGGCCAGCCGGTCGCTCACCGCGGCGGGTGAGCGGTTCGTCGGCCAGCTGCGACACGCCCTTTTGGAGCCCCGTGTCGGGTCCCGATGAGCGCCATCTGCCCACAGTGGGCCGTTCTCGCCTCGCCGACGACCTGCGGGCGTTGGGCGTCCGCCCGGGGGCGTGCCTGGTGGTGCACTGCGGCCTGCGTCGGGTGGGCCGCTTGGAGCACGGGCCGGCGACGCTCGCCGGCGCGCTGCGCGACGTCCTGGGGCCGGCCGGCACGCTGCTGGTGCCCACGCACACCGACGGCAACTCGACCACCTCCCGGGCCCACCTGGCGGCCGTCGCCGGCATGGACCGGGCCCAGCGCGACCGGTACGAGGCGGCGCTGCCGGGCTGGGACCGCCGCAGCACACCCGCGCAGCGGATGGGCGTGCTCGCCGAGTACGTGCGGTGTGCTCCCGGCGCGGTGCGCAGTGACCATCCCCAGACCTCGTTCGCCGCGCTCGGCCCGCGGGCCCGGCAGCTCACCGACGACCACGATCTCACCTGCCACCTGGGCGAACGCTCCCCGGTCGGTGGGCTCTACGCGGCGGATGGGCAGATCCTGCTGCTCGGCCTCGGGTACGAGGCGTGCAGTGCCCTGCACCTGGCCGAGTACCGGCTGCCGGTGCCGCCGCCCGAGCGCGACTACCGCTGCTTCCGGCTGGTCGAGGGGCGCCGGGTCCGCCTCGACTTCCGCGCCCTGGACCTGGACGACCGCGACTTCCCCGAGGTGGGCGTCGCACTCGACGACACACCGTTCGTACGGCACGGCCTGGTCGGTCAGGCCACCGCCCGACTGCTGCCGGCACGTGCCACAGTGGACTTCGCCGTCGACTGGTTCGCGGCGAACCGGCTGGCGGCGCGACGTTGACGCGGGGTCTACGCTGATGGTCCGGCCGCGTGGGGAGGGCGGAGGGGCAGCGGTGAGCACAGCTGACGCAGCTTCCCAGACGCGCGCCCCGCTCTTCTTCCTCAGCCATTCCCGGGCGCCGGTCGGCCGGGCCACCGGCAAGCCCGCCGAATACCTCTCCCGGTTCTTCGAGGACCTCACCGTCCACGTCAGCGAACTGGTCGGCCCGGTGACCGGGGTCGACGCGGGCTTCCTGGACAGCACCATCGCGGGCGGCGAACGGTGGAGCCCCGAGCTTCTCGAGGCCGCCGGCACCTGCCAGGTCTTCGTGCCACTGTTGTCCAGCGCGCTGCTCAGCAGCGAGTGGTGTGGCCGCGAGTGGGACCTGTTCTCCCGCCGCCGGATCCTCCCGCGGCACGGTGCTGCCTCGGCCCACGAGACGGCGATCGTGCCGGTCACCTGGTCGCCGACGAACGGCGCGGCACTGCCCCGGGTGCTCCGCGACATCCAACGGTTCTCCCCGACCGCCATGCCGGATCCCGACATCGCGGTGCACTACCAGCGGGATGGGGTCTATGGCTTGCTGACCATGCAGTGGGAGAGCGCGTACCGCGCGGTGGTCTGGCGGCTCGCGCAACGGATCGTGGCGATCCACCGCTCGTACCTGGTGGAACCCTGGGTGCCGGCGAGTGTGGACGAACTGTGCAACAGGTTCGCCGAGGAGCCGGAATGAACCCGCCGGCGGAGCGCCCCCGACCGGCGGCCCGAGGAACGTACTTCTTCCTCAGCTACGCCCACTCGGCGCCGGCCCCGGGCGCGCGGGCCGACGCCGACGTCTGGGTCGGCCAGTTCTTCGGCGACCTCGCCGACGAGGTGCGCCGCCAGGCGCGACCGGTGGCCGGGATGCGGATCGGCTTCTTCGACCAGCACATCCCGTTGGGCGCCGACTGGAAGGCGGCGCTCGCCGAGGCGCTGGGTGACGCCGAGGTCTTCGTCCCGCTCTACTCACCCGGCTACTTCAGCCGGCCGTGGGCGTTGGGGGAGCAGGAGTCCTTCCGGGCCCGGCTGGCCGCCGCCGGGCCGGCCCGGCGCACCGCCGGCCACCTCGCCCCGGTGCTGTGGATCCCGTTTCCCCCGTGGGAGGCCCACCCGGAGCTGGACGGCGCACTGGACCTGGGCCGGGACATTCCCGAGTACGCCGAGGACGGCCTGCGCGCCTTCTGCATGCTGGCCTCCTACCGGACCCAGTACGAGCTGCTGCTGAGCCGCCTGGCCAGTCGGATCGTGCACACCGCCGAGCGGCGACCGTTGGGCCCGTCCCGGGCGCCCGGCCTCGACGAGGTGACCCGCCCGGGGCCGGCCGATCCGGACTTCGTCGTCGCCGTCCTGGCCCCGACCCGGGACCGCCTGCCGGTCGACCGAAACCCGGCCGGCTACGCGGTGAGCGGCCGGCTCTGGCGGCCGTACGGGCGTCGCCAGGAGTTGCCCGCCGCCGAGTACGCGGTGAGCACCGCCGAGCGCCTCGGGCTGTCCGCCCGCACGGAGGACTTCGCGCAGGCCGCCGGTCTGCTTGAGCGCCGACCGGCGGTGCTGCTCGTGGACCCGTGGATCGCGGCGGCACCCGACGCGTCCGCCCTGCTCACCCGCATGCTGCACGGCCTGCGGGAGTGGGTCGTGCCGCTCGTGGTCACCGACGACGACGACACCCAGGACGCGAGCCGGTGGGCGAGCGAGGTGACGCAACTGCTGCACGACGCCGGCCTGCCCCAGGTGAAGCGCGCCTGCAACATGCCGGAGTTCGTCAACCTGATGCCGGCGTTGGTCACCGAGGCCCGCCGGCAGTTCCTCAAGTACGGCCCGGTGGCCCCCTTCGACCCACCGGCGGAGCCGGTGCCGAGCCTGCGCGACGGCCTGCCGCCCGCCGGCTTCACCCCCGAGTCCGCGTCCCCGCCTGATGATCCGGCCCCATTGCGTCCCCACGGAGAAAACCGATGAACAACGATCGTGAAGGCCAGGTCGTCACCTTCTACTCGTTCAAGGGTGGGACGGGCCGGACGATGGCGCTGGCCAACGTCGCCTGGATCCTCGCGGCCAGCGGCCGCCGGGTGTTGGTCGCCGACTGGGACCTCGAGTCACCCGGCCTGCACCGCTTCTTCCACCCGTTCCTGGACGCCGATGCGATCCAGGGCACCAGCGGCGTGATCGACATGATCCGCGACTACGAGTGGGAGACCACCCGGGTCGACGACCGGCCCGATCGCTGGATGGAGCAGTACGCCCGGGTGGGGCGGCACGCCTTCTCGTTGCGCTGGAACTTCCCGGACGGCGGCGGCCTCGACTTCCTCTCCGCGGGCCGGCAGAACAGCGACTACGCCGTGTCGGTGAGCGGGCTGGACTGGGACAACTTCTACAACCGGCTGGGCGGGGCGCAGTTCTTCGAGGCGCTGCGCGCGGACATGAAGCGCCAGTACGACTTCACCCTGATCGACAGTCGGACGGGGTTGAGCGACGTCGCCGACATCTGCACCCTGCACCTCCCGGACACGCTCGTCGACTGCTTCACGCTCAGCGACCAGGGCATCGACGGGGCGGCCCGGGTCGCGCACTCGGTGCGGGACCGGTACCGCCGACGCGACATCCGGGTCCTGCCGGTGCCGATGCGGGTCGACCAGGCCGAGAAGGAGCGGGCCGAGGCGGGGCGGCTGCTGGCCATGCGCCGGTTCGCCGGGTTGCCGGCGGGCATGACCGAGGCGGAACGGCGGCGCTACTGGGCCGCGGTCGAGGTCCCGTACCGGCCGTTCTACGCGTACGAGGAGACCCTGGCGACCTTCGGCGACCCGCCCGGTTCACCGACGTCGCTGCTTGCCGCGTTCGAGACCCTGACCGGGATCCTCACCAACGGCGCGGTGACCGCGCTGCCGGTGATGGACGAGTCGGTGCGGGAACGCGGCAAGGCCCGTTTCCGGCGGCGGACCGAGGCGATCGACGACCAGATCGTGCTGCGTTACGCGCCGGAGGACGCCATCTGGGCCGAGTGGCTGGAACGGGTGCTCAGTTCGGCCGGGCTGCGGGTGGTGGAGCCGGCGGTGGCCGTCGGGTCCGCCGGCACACCCGCGCCGCGCACGCTGACGGTGGTCTCACCGGCCTACGTGGCGACGCCGTCGACCGGTCTGCCCGCCCGTGACACGAGCACCGGCTCCACCGCCCTCGCCGTGTACGTCGCCGACCTGCGCCCGCTTGCCGAGTTCCCGGCCCAGAGCTCGACCAACCTGGTGAACGTGAGCGCCGCTACCGCAGTGGAACGGGTGTTGCGTCTGGTCGGCCGGCCGGTGCCGTCGTCGGCGGACGGTCCGGCCGCCGGTGCCACCCGTTTCCCCGGCACCGAACCACTGATCTTCAATGCCCCCAACCGGAACGCCCGGTTCACCGGTCGGGAGGACGACCTGGCCCGGCTGCGCGCGCAGTTGCAGAGCGGGGGCAGCGCGGTGGTGCTGCCGGTCGCCCTGCAGGGCATGGGCGGCGTCGGTAAGACGCAGGTGGCCTTGGAGTACGTGCACCGGTTCCGGACCGCGTACGACGTGGTGTGGTGGATCGTGGCGGACCCGCCGCAGTTCGTCGACACCGCACTGGCCGACCTCGCCGGTCGCCTCGGCATCCTGGCGGGGCCCACCCTGCCCGACACGGTCCGGTCGGTGTTGCAGGTGCTGGGCCGTGGTGAGCCGTACGAGCGGTGGCTCGTCGTGCTCGACAACGCCGAGGAACTCGACCAGATCGAGCCCTTCCTGCCGCAGGGCCCCGGCCACGTGCTGCTGACCTCCCGCAATCGCGCCTGGGGGGACCGGGCGAATCCGATCCAGGTGGACGTCTTCGACCGCACCGAGAGCGTGGCGCACCTCGCCCAGCGGGTGCCCACGATCAGCGCCGAGGAGGCCGATCGGGTGGCCGAGGCGCTCGGTGACCTGCCGATCGCGGTGGCCGCGGCGGGTGCCTGGCTCGCCGACACCGGCACGCCGGTCGCCGACTACCTGCGGCAGATCGAACGGCACGGCCCCAGCGCGCTGTCCGTGGAGGCCACCTGGGATCTGTCGCTGAACCGGCTGCTCGACCAGGCGCCCGCCGCGTACCGGCTGTTGCAGCTCTGCTCGGTGCTGGCCCCGGAGATCGCCCTCGAACTCATCTACAGCGACGAGATGGCGGCGGCGCTCGTGCCGTTCGACCCGTCGGTGTCGGAGCGGCTCGTGCGCGGCGCGCTGGTCCAGCAGATCAACCGCCTGGCGCTGCTCAAGCTCGACGTGCAGGGCGGTCGGGTCCAGGTGCACCGGCTGTTGCAGGCGGTGGTCCGTGACCGGATGACCGAGGACGAGATCAACGCCGCCCGGCACCAGGTGCACCTGGTGCTGGCCGCGTCCCGGCCGCGCGGTGACGTGGACGATCCGGCGACCTGGGCGAGGCTGCGGATGCTGTGGCCGCACCTGGAGGTCTCCGAGGCGGTGAGCTGCCCGGACGAGCCGGTGTGCCAGCTGCTGATCGACCGGGTCCGTTACCTGTGGCAGCGCGGCGGCCTGGACCAGGCCGAGGTGTTCAGCCAGGAGGTGGACGACATCTGGTCGGCCCGGCTCGGTGACACCACCGACGAGGCCGAGGGGTCGGCGCTGGGCCGACAGTTGCTGCACCTGCGGTTCAACCGGGCGAACATCCTGCGCAGTCTGGGCCGTTTCGACGAGGCCCGGGACCTGGACGAGGCGGTGCTGGCCGAGCAACGCCGGTTGCTGGGCCCGCTGCACCCGCACAGTCTGATGACCGCCGGCAGCCTCGGCGGTGACCTGCGGGCGCTCGGCCGCTACGCCGAGGCGCTGGAACGGGACAGGTCCACCTACGCCTCCTGGCTCCAGGTGTTCGGCGAGGACCACCCGCGCACGTTGAGTGCGGCGAACAACCTGGCCGTCTCGTACCGGCTGGTCGGCGACTACCGGTCGGCCCGCCGGTGGGACGACGAGGTGCACCAACGGCGGCGGCTGGTGCTCGGCCCCACCCATCCCTACACTCTCGTCTCCGCCGTGCGGCTGGGCAGCGACCTGCGGGAGGCCGGCGAGTACGAGAGGTCGGCCACCCTGCTGCGCACTGTCTACGAGACCTACTGCGAGGTGCTCGGGCCGGACGACGGGCAGAGTCTCGCCGCCCAGGTCAACCTGGCGGTGTCGCTGCGCAGCGCCGGTCGGGGGAGCGAGGCCGCGCCGATGTTCGAGACGGCCTACCGGGAGCTCGACGAACGCTTCGGGTCGGACAACCCGGACACAGTGGCGTGCCGGGCCAGCCGTGCGGCGAACCTGTTGGCCGTCGGCGACGCGGCCCGGGCGCTTACCGAGATGACCGCGGTGAGCCAGGCGTACCAGGAGCAACTCCGGCTCGGCCCGGAGCACCCGCACACCTTGGCGACGTTGAGCAACATGTCCGCGGCGGAGCGTGCGCTCGGCCGCCGGTCGGAGGCCCTCGCCTCGGCGTCCCGGGCGGCCGGCGAGTTGCGCAAGGTGCTCGGCGCCGACCACCCGCACACCCTCGCCGCCGAGGTCAACCAGGCGGTGTGTCTCGCCGAGGACGGTGACTGGGAGTCGGCCCGGGACCGGCTGCGGGAGACCGCCGCCCGGCTGGTCACGGTGATCGGGGCGGACCATCCGGACACGCTGCGCTGCCTCGGTGACCTCGCCCTGCTGTCGAGGCGGGCCGGCGACGGGTCCGCTACCGAGGACGTCGGGACCGTGGCGGACCGGTTGGCCGAGGTGATCGGCCCCGAGCACCCGACAGTCCAGACGCTGCGGGAGCGGCGGTTCATCGTCCGGGTCATCGACCCGCACACGATCTGACCGGGTCGGCGCGGCGGGTGGCCCGGGTGTGCGCCCCCGGTCCACCCGGCCGGGCCGCGTCGATCACTCAGAGCTGCGGGCTGGTCGCCAGGTCCGGGGTGGCCAGCCAGGTGAGCGTCTGCGGCAGGATCTCCACCGCCCCGAAGTGTGCCGCACCGGCCTGCACCTGCACCTGGGCGCGCGAGATCCGCGAGGCGAGCCAGTGGGAGTGCTCCACCGGGGAGAAGCGGTCCTGTTCGCCGTGCCAGAGGCGGACCTCAGCGCGGATGGTGCCGAGGTCGAACCCCCAGCCCCGTCGGATCGCCAACACGTCGTCGATCCAACCCTCGGGGCCGTGTCGCACCGCCTCGGCGTACATGTCGGTGAGCAGTCGGCGGATCGCGACGTCGTCGACGACCCGGATGTCCTCGTCGGGCAGTTGGGGGCGGAGGAAGTCCAGCAGGGTCATCGGGTCCCGTCGAGCCTCCTCGGCGCGGACCTTCAGGTTGAGGGTCAACTCGGTCAGGTCCTCGTCGGCCTGGCCGTAGTCCGTCACGTTCGTCGCGGCCATTCCGGCGTACCAGTCCAGGTCGGGTGCGCCGGCCGGGGCGAGCCCCACCAGCACGGCGGCCCGGGTGACCCGGTCCGGCAGCAGCGCGGCGCAGGCCAGGGCGTGCGGCCCACCACCGGACCTGCCCACCACCGCGAACCGTTCGATGCCGAGGTCGTCGGCGATCGCCGCCACGTCGGCGGCGGCGTCGGCCACCCGCCGGCCCTCCTGGCGGTCGGAGTCGCCGTAACCAGGCCGGTCGTAGCAGACGAGGTGCACGCCGAGGCGGTAGACGACGATGCCCCGGGGCCGGGGACCACTGCGGCTGCCCGGGGTGCCGTGCAGCAGGAAGACCGCGGGTCCGTCGGGCGCACCCGAGGTCTCCACCGCGAGGCGCCGCCCGTCCGGGGTCGTGACGGTGCGCTGTGTCGCATCTTGTCGCGTCACGGTTGGCCTCCCGCGGGTCGTCATGTGCTCCCCCGTGAACGGAGCCGCGTATCGTCGGCGCCGAGTGCAAAGCCCCCGAAATCGCCCAGAACACATCCTTGTTGTGCAGCGTACTGCTCGTTCTGGATGCCCGCTATGGGCCGCCGGGTCAATGCCGGTGGGTTGGGGCCGCCGAACGGGCCGCTACCCTGGTAGCCCGAGGGGAAGGGGCACCAAGAGGGTGGCTAGGACCTACAACGTCGTGACGTACGGCTGCCAGATGAACGTCCACGATTCTGAGCGCATCTCCGGCCTGCTCGAACAGGCTGGCTACGTACGCGCGGTGCCCGCCGACGACACCCCGGACATCGTCGTGTTCAACACCTGCGCCGTCCGGGAGAACGCGGACAACCGGCTCTACGGCAACCTCGGTCGCCTGCGTCCGGTAAAGGACAAGCACCCCGGCATGCAGATCGCTGTCGGTGGCTGTCTGGCCCAGAAGGACCGCGGTGAGATCGTCCGCAAGGCCCCCTGGGTGGATGTGGTCTTCGGCACCCACAACATCGGTGCGCTGCCGGTGCTGCTGGAACGGGCCCGGCACAACGCCGCCGCCGAGGTGGAGATCCTGGAATCCCTCGACGTCTTCCCCTCCACGCTGCCCACCCGCCGCGAGTCCACCTACGCCGGCTGGGTGTCGATCTCGGTGGGCTGCAACAACACCTGCACGTTCTGCATCGTGCCCGCGCTGCGCGGCAAGGAGAAGGACCGTCGCCCCGGCGACATCCTCTCCGAGGTGCGCGCCCTGGTCGACGAGGGCGTGCTGGAGGTGACCCTGCTCGGGCAGAACGTCAACTCCTACGGCGTGGCGTTCGGCGACGCTGGCGAGCCGAACTGGAAGCGCAGTGGCGGCCGGTCCGCTTTTGCGGAGCTGTTGCGGGCCTGCGGCGACATCGACGGGCTGGAGCGGGTCCGGTTCACCAGCCCGCACCCGAAGGACTTCACCGACGACGTGATCGCCGCGATGGCCGAGACGCCGAACGTCTGCCACTCGCTGCACATGCCGTTGCAGTCCGGCTCCGACGACGTGCTCAAGGCGATGCGCCGGTCCTACCGCTCCGAGCGTTACCTGGGGATCATCGAGAAGGTCCGGGCGGCGATGCCGGACGCGGCGATCACCACCGACATCATCGTCGGCTTCCCGGGTGAGACCGAGGCCGACTTCCAGCGCACCCTGGACGTGGTCCGCGAGGCCCGGTTCTCCTCGGCCTTCACCTTCCAGTACTCCAAGCGCCCCGGCACCCCCGCCGCGACAATGGACGACCAACTGCCCAAGCAGGTCGTGCAGGAGCGCTACGAGCGGCTGGTCGCCTGCGTCGAGGAGATCACCTGGGCGGAGAACAAGCGGCTCGTCGGGGAGACGGTCGAGGTGCTTGTCGCGGTCGGCGAGGGCCGCAAGGACGAGCGGACCGGGCGGATGTCCGGTCGGGCCCGCGACGGCCGGCTTGTGCACTTCGCGACCGGGGCACCCGGTGGGGAGTCGCTGGCCGGGCAGATCCGGCCGGGCGACATCGTGCACACCACCATCACGTACGCCGCGCCGCACCACCTCAACGCCGACGGGGCGCCGGTGTCGCACCGCCGGACCCGGGCCGGCGACGCGGCCGAGGCGGGCCGCTCCCCGCGTACCCCTGGGGTGTTGCTCGGTCTGCCGACGATCGGCGCGCCACCTGTCGCGCCCGCACCCACAGCTGGTTGCGCCACCCACTGACCGCACGGAAGGGCCCCTCGGCGAGGGGCCCTTCCCCGGTCAGACGGTGATCCGGCCGGCGCCTGCGCCCGCCGTCACGATGGACTTCACGTTGCTCGCGGTGTCCAGCTGGTACGAGTACGGGATGCTGGCCACGCTGCCGCCGGTCTGCCCGGCGGGCGAGTTGACGAAGTGGTTGTTGCGGGCCACCAGTCGGCCCGGCCCGGAGTCGGCCTCGCCGAGGTGGTACGTGTCGGGGACGTTCTCGAAGTAGTTGCCCTCGACGAGCACGCCGGCGTTCTCCGTGGAGGCCACGCCGTAGCCGGTGTTGGCCCGGTAGTAGTTGTTGTAGACGTGCACCGGGTTGCCGAAGCGGACCCGGGGGTTGCGCTGCTTGCTGCCGTCGAACCAGTTGTGGTGGTACGTCACCCGCAGGTGGCCGGTGTCCTGGGCGCCGTTGTCGTCGCTGTGGCCGAGCAGCATGGTCTTGTCGTGGTTGAAGACCCGGTTCCAGGAGACCGTGACGAAGTCCGAACCGCGCTTGATGTCGACAGCGCCGTCGTACCCGTTGCTGAAGGTGTTGTGGTCGATCCAGATGTTGGTGGCCGACTCCTGCACGTTTATCGCGTCGTCGTTCCAGTCCCGGAAGGTCAGGTTCCGGATGATGACGTTGCGGTCACCGCTGACGTTGAGTCCGCAGCCGGCGATGGTGGCGCCGGAGTTGCCGAGGATGGTCTTGTTGGACCGGACCCGCAGCATGCCTGAGCAGGAGATCGTGCCGGACACCCGGATCACCGCGGCACCTGTCGCGTTCAGCGCGCTGGTGAGCGCCGAGGCGTTGCTGACGGTGGTGGTCGGTGCGCCGCCGCCGCCTGTGGTGCCGCCGTTCTGGGTGGCCCAGCCGACGAGACCGGTAGGTGGCGGGACGCTCGGTGGCGGATCGCTGGGGATCGGCGGGGTGGTCGGGGTGCCCGGGTTCGTCGGGCTGGCCGGGGTGGTCGGCGTGGTGCCGCCGGTGCAGGCGACATTGTTCAGGGTGAAGCTTGTCGGGTCGGGGTTGCTGGAGTTGTTCCAGCTCGCGTTGAAGCCGAACGACGCGCTGCCGTTCGTCGCCAGGTTGCCGTTGTAGTCGACGTTGGCGGCGGAGACCTGGCTCCCGCTCTGCGAGACGGTGGCGCCCCATGCCTGGCTGACCTGCTGGCCGGCCCCGTACGACCAGCGCAGGGTCCATCCGGAGACCGGGTCGCCGAGGTTGGTGACAGTGACGTTGCCGGTGAACCCGCCCGGCCACTGGCTGGCGACCGCGTAGGCGACCCGGCAGCCGGCGGCGGCCTGCGCGGACACGGAGGTCAGCAGCCCGGCGGTGACGAGGCTGGCGGTGGCTGCGGCGGTGGTGGCGATCAGCGTCATTCGACGCCGTCCTGTGCGCATGCTGCTTCCTTTCGGTGAGGCGGACGGACCGTCGCGACGCCCATGCCCGTGGGCGGCGAATCGTGCCGGGACCAGTGGTCCGCGGGCCCGCCAGTGCGATTACGTGAAGGAATGCGGCTCCCGCGCTCGTGCCCACCCGCGCGGAGGCAAGCGCTTTCCCGATAAAAGCATAGAAGCATCTGGATGTAAATGGCTGGGACGGCCGATGCGCACGGCACCGGCCGTCCCAGTGGATCAGCAGCTGGTGCCGTTGAGCTTTACCGCACCCGGGGCGCTGGCGGTGCCGTTGGCGGTGAAACCCACGGTGACCGACGCACCCGCCGCCAGGGACGGCGCGTGGCTCGGCCCGGCGGCGGTGACCGTCGTGCCGGACTGGGAGACGGTGGCGTTCCAGCCACTGCCCAACGTCACCCCGGACGGCCAGGTCCAGGTGACCGACCACGGATTCACCGCCGCGGAACCGGTGTTCTTCACTGTCAACTCACCCTGGAAGCCGCCCTGCCAGGCGTTCACCTGCCGGTAGGTGGCAGTGCAGGCACCCGGCGGCGGGGTCGTGGGCCCACCGGTCGGGCCGCCGGTCGGTCCGCCACCCGACGGTGCGATCAGGTACGGCTGGAGGATCGCCTGCTTGGTGGTGTTGACGTTCGTCCAGTCGTCGAGCGCGATACCGCCGGTGTCACCCGAGTTGGGGTTCCACGACCAGTAGGTGAAGGACATCCCGGTCACCCCGGTGCCGGTGTACGCCATCAACTTCTCCAGCCACACCTTGTCCTTCGGGTCGGCCAGGGTGCTGCCGAACTCGCCCATCATGATCGGCGCGATGTTCTGCTTGTAGAGGTAACCGAAGTACTTGTCCCAGATGGCCGGCATGTTCGCCGGGTAGTCCGGCGCGTCGAACCAGGTCTGCCGGTACACCGAGGTGGCGTACTCGTGCGGCGAGTAGACAAGCCGGTTGGCCACGTTCAGCCGCACCGGGAACTGGCCCGCCTTCGACAGGTTGCCGCCCCACCAACCGCAGTCCTCGTCGTTGCTCGGGTCGTTGTCCCAGACGTTGGAGAGGCCACCACTCGGGCAGCTCACCCCCTCGACGAAGATCAACCAGTTGGGCTGGACACCGAGGATGGCGTTGCCGGCCCGCTCGGCGGCGAGCCGCCAGTCCCGGGTGGTGTCACCGCAGCCCCAGCAGGCGCCGGTGGCCGCCGGGTTGGTGCCCTCGGCGTGCGGCTCGTTGTGCAGGTCCGCGCCGATCACCGTGGGATTGCCCGCGTACCGCTGGGCGAGCATCTTCCAGTCGTTGATCCAGGTCGCCTCGGAGACCGTCGACGTGTACCACAGCGGCGACTGCCCGGCCGACGTCGGCCGGTGCCGGTCGAGGATGATCCGCATCCCCTTGCTGCCGGCGTAGTCGATCACCTTGTCCAGGATCTGCAACGGCGAGAGCCCGATCAGGTCCGGGTTGACGAAGTCGTTGATCCCGGTGGCGGTCGCGCCCGGCTTCAGCGCGTCGTTCGAGTACGGCACCCGCAGCGTGTTGTAACCCAGCCGGGCCATCGTGTCGAGCTGCCCCCGCCACGGATTGCTCGACCACAACCCGTGGAAGGTCTTGTTGTCGGTCTCCATGCCGAACCAGTTGATGCCGGTCAATCGCACCGTGGCGCCGGTGCTGTCCACGATCTGACTGCCGTTCGTGTGCAGGTAACCGGTGCCGGTGCCCGCCGCGGAGGCCGGGGTGGTGCTGACGGCGGCGGCGATGAACACGCCAGCCGCGACGGTGGCGAGCGCGGTCAGCGCGCCGCCGAGAGCTTTGGGACGGAACATTCGAGCTCCACTTCGGATGCCCGCCGCCGGCGGCGCGGGCTGAAGACCAGGGGAGGCCCGTCCGCCGCGCACGCTCCCTCAGGAGTACGCGCACAGCGCGGAACGGCCCATGTCATGCGGACGTGGTCACTCGCGTAACGCACACCGACGATCCCCGACGACGTCGTACCGCCGTCAGCGCCCTCCCGCCGGTGCCCGACCTGCTCCGTCGCTCATTCTGATCAGCCACCCTCGATGCGTCAACCAGCCGTCCGGCCGCCCCCACTCGCCCTCACGTCCGCCCCGCCCCCGCCCCCGCCCCGCCCCGCCCCCGCCCCGCCCCCGCGCCGCCGTCGCGCCCGCAAGATCACGCTCGATCCTGGATGTAGTGGCCTCGAAACGCGCGGATACCACTGCATCCAGGATCGAGCGTGACCATCGGCGGCGGCAGCGGCGTCCGAAGCCCGCCTTGGACGTGCGGGAGCCCCCGGTCCCTCGAGGGGACCGGGGGCTCCGGAAGACGTCAGCTCAGCCGGCCTGCTCGGCGAGCTGGAGGAACTGCCGCTTGGCGGCCAGAGCCTGCTCGGCGTCCTTGATCCGGCGCGCGTCGCCGGCGCTCTGGGCCCGGGCCAGCCGCTCCTCGGCCTCCGCCACCTGTGCCCGCATCTGGGCGAGCAGCGGGTTGTCCTCCTTGGTGGTGCGGCGCCACGCCGAGTCCATCACGTCGCGGACCTTGTCGTCGATGACGCGCAGCCGGCGCTCCAGCCCGGCAGCTGCCTCGCGGGGCACCCGGCCGGCCTCGTGCCACTGTGCCTGGATCTCCCGCAGCTTGGCCTGGGCGCCCTTCGGGTCGGCGTCGATGTCCAACGCCTCCGCCTCGGCGAGCAGGGCCTGCTTGCGTTCCAGGTTGCCGCGCTGCTCGTTGTCCCGTGCGGAGAAGACCTCGCTGCGCCGGCTGAAGAAGGCGTCCTGCGCACCCCGGAACCGTTCCCAGAGCTTCTGCTCGGCCTCCTTGGAGGCGCGCGGCGCGGCCTTCCACTGGGTCATCAGGTCCTTGAGCTGGTTGGCGGTAGCGGCCCAGTCGGTGGATTCCTGGAGCTTCTCCGCCTCGGCGACAAGCTCCTCCTTGACCGTCTGTGCCTGCTTGCGCTGCGAGTCCAGGGAGGCGAAGTGGGCGCCCCGGCGTCGGGTGAAGCCGTCCCGGGCAGCCGCGAAGCGCTTCCACAGCTCACCGTCGGCCTTCTTGTCGACCCCACGGATGGTCTTCCACTCGTCGAGGATCTCCTTGAGCCGGTCTCCGGCGGTCTTCCACCCGGTGGATTCGGCGGCGAGCTTCTCGGCCTCTTCGACGAGCGCGGTCTTGCGGGCCAGGGCCTCGCCGCGAGCGGCATCCCGGGCGGCCCGCGCTTCGCCGGCCTTCTCCTCGGCGAGGGTGGCCAGCTTGTCCAGGCGAGCGGCCAGTGCGTCGATGTCGCCGACCACGTTGGCCTCGGGCAGCGTGGCACGGATCCGCCGGATCGTGCTCAGCGAGTGCCCGGCGTCGGCCGCACCCGACTTGAGACGCGCTTCGGTCAGGTCCACCTCGGTCACCAGGTCGGCGAAGCGGCGCGCGAAGTGTGCCAGGCCCTCCTCCGGTGCTCCCGCCTGCCAGGATCCGACAACCCGCTCGCCCTCGGTGGTCTTGACGTAGACGGTGCCGTCCGCATCCACCCGTCCGAAGGCAGTCCAGTCGCTCATGTGCCCATCCTCGTTCTCCCGGCGTCGAGGGATCGATCCCCCGTCGCCGCCACGGCGCAGCCAAGTTACTTCCGGCATTGTCACAGGTCCGACCCGGTCCGCGTCGAGCGCCTATCGCCGACCGTGACCATACGGTGTCCTAGGGGCCGAATGACCGGATCGGCGCGGAGACGCACCGACGATTCCCGCTACGGTAAATGGGTGCCACTGGTTGCCGCTGCCGTCTGCCCACATCCGCCCCTGCTCGTGCCCGAGGTGGCCGGCTCGGCGGCCCCGGAGTTGGACGACCTGCGGGCGGCCTGCGACGTGGCCGTACGCCGGTTGCTGGCCGCCGAGGCGGACACCGTGGTGCTGCTCGGCACCGGCCCGGCCACCGGCCTGATCCGCACCCCGGCGACCGGTTCCCTCCAGCCGTGGGGCGTCGACCTGGACGTGCCGTTGGTCCCCGGGCAGCCGGACCGGGGCGCGGTGCTGCCGTTGAGTCTGACGATCGGCGCGTGGCTGCTGGCCCGGCACGACGCGGGAGAGTCGGTGAGCGCCGTGCAGGTCGCCGCCGACGCCGGCCCGGCCGAGCTGGCCGCGCTCGCGGACGAGGTCGCCGCCGCGGCCGACCGGGTGGCGTTGCTGGTGCTCGGAGACGGGTCGGCCTGCCGGGGCGAGAAGGCCCCCGGGTATGACGACCCGCGCGCCCTCCCGTACGACAAGCGGGTCGCCACGGCGCTGGCCGAGGCGGACCTGGACGTTCTGCTCGACCTCGACCCGGTGCTGTCGGCGGAGCTGAAGGCCGCCGGTCGCGCGCCCTGGCAGGTGCTCGCCATGGCGGCCGGCTCGGCCGGCCACGGGTGGCGCGGCGAGCTGCTGCACGACGCGGCCCCCTACGGTGTCGCCTACTTCGTGGCCTGCTGGGAGCGGGTGTGACAGGCGACGCGGGGGGCCCGGTCGTCGCGGTGGTGGGCCCGACCGCGGCGGGCAAGTCGGCGCTGAGCATCGCGTTGGCGCACGCGCTCAACGGTGAGGTGGTCAACGCCGACTCGATGCAGCTCTATCGGGGCATGGACATCGGCACCGCCAAGCTGACCCCCGCCGAGCGCGACGGCGTGCCGCACCACCTGTTGGACATCTGGGAGGTGACCGAGCCGGCGAGCGTCGCGGAGTACCAGCGGCTGGCCCGCGCGGCGGTGGACGACATCCGGTCCCGGGGGCGGGTGCCGCTGCTGGTGGGCGGCTCGGGGTTGTACGTGCGGGCGGTGCTGGAGCGCTTCGAGTTTCCCGGCACCGACGCGGTGCTGCGGGAACGGCTGGAACGGGAGTTGGCCGAGGTCGGCCCTGCTCCGCTGTACGCGCGGCTGCGCGCCGCCGACCCGGCCGCCGCCGAGGGCATCCTGCCCGGCAACGGTCGGCGGATCGTCCGGGCGCTGGAGGTGATCGAGCTCACCGGTGCGCCGTTCACCGCGTCGCTGCCACAGCCCACGCCGTACTACCCGTCGGTGCAGCTCGGCGTCGACCTGGACACCGGGCTGCTCGACGAGCGGATCGCGCTGCGGGTCGACCGGATGTGGGCCGACGGCCTGGTGCCGGAGACCCGTGAGCTGGTCGGGCAGGGGTTGCCCGAGGGGCGGACGGCGAGCCGGGCACTCGGCTACCAGCAGGTGCTGCGCATGCTGGCCGGTGAGCTGACCGAGTCGCAGGCGCACGACGAGACGATCCGGGCCACCCGGCGCTTCGTCCGCCGGCAGCGGTCCTGGTTCCGGCGCGACCCGCGGATCCACTGGCTGGACTCGGCCGCACCGGACCTGATCGGGGCCGCCCTGCGCCTGGTGCCTGCCGCTGCGCGATGATGGGGACGTGGAGTTCACCAAGGGCCACGGCACCGGCAACGACTTCGTCCTCCTGCCCGACCCGGACGGTCAGCTCGACCTGACCCCGGAGCTGGTCGCGGCGCTCTGCGACCGGCGGCGGGGCATCGGCGCGGACGGCGTACTGCGGGTGGTCCGGGCGGCCAAGCATCCGTACGGGGCCGGGTTGGCCGGCGAGGCCGAGTGGTTCATGGACTACTGGAACGCCGACGGGTCGTTCGCCGAGATGTGCGGCAACGGCGCCCGGGTCTTCGTGCGCTACCTGCTCGACACCGGGTTGGCGACGCCGGCCGGCGCGGCGCTGCCGGTGGCCACCCGGGCCGGCGTCGTGCGTGCGCTCGTCGAGGGCGACGCGGTCTCCGTCGAGATGCGCCGCCCCCGGGTGTACGACAGTTCGACAGCCACTCTGGGCGGGCTGACCCTGTCCGGCGCCGCCGTGGACATCGGCAACCCGCATCTGGTCTGCGTGCTGCCGGCCGGCGTGGAGCTGTCCGCGCTGGACCTGACCGTCGCGCCCGGGTTCGACCCGGCGGTCTTCCCGCACGGGGTGAACGTGGAGTTCATCGTGGCGGGCGACCGGGTCGACGGCACCGACGCGCACAGCCTGATGCGGGTGTACGAGCGCGGCAGCGCCGAGACCCTGTCCTGCGGCACGGGTGCCTGCGCGGTGGGCGCGGTGGCCCTGCGCGACGCCGGCCGGGACACCGGGGTGGTAGCCGTGGACGTCCCCGGCGGCCGCCTGACGGTCACGGTGACCGAGACCTCCTGCTGGCTCTCCGGCCCCGCCGTCCTGGTAGCCACCGGCGAGGTCAACCTCCCCTCCTGACCCCCGCCCGTGCGTGCACCGCGTCGATCATGAAGTTATTGCCAGCCAGCTCGGCGTGTCCTGGCAATAACTTCATGATCGACCGAGGGGGCGGGGCCGAGGGGGCGCGTTACGGGGTTGCGCTGGCGGTGGCGGCGATCTCCGGGAGGTCGGACGGGCCGGGGTCGGCGGCTGGCAGCGGGCTGGGGTTGTGCGCGGCGGCGCGGACGGCGGCGGCGACCGCCGGGGCGACCCGGGAGTCGAACACGCTCGGCACGATCACCGTCGGGTTGATCTTGTCTTCGCCCACCACGTCGGCGATGGCCCGGGCGGCCGCGATCGCCATCTCCTCGGTGAACTCCTCGGCGTGCGCGTCCAGCATGCCCCGGAACACCCCGGGGAAGGCGAGCACGTTGTTGATCTGGTTCGGCTGGTCCGAGCGGCCGGTGGCGACCACCGCGGCGTGCTTACGCGCCTCCCGCGGGTCGACCTCCGGGTCCGGGTTGGCGAGCGCGAAGACGATCGAGTCCTTGGCCATCTGGGCGATGTCGTCGCCGGCGAGCAGGTTCGGCGCGCTCACCCCGATGAACACGTCGGCACCCCGGATCGCACCCGGCAGGTCACCCGAGTAGTTCTCCTTGTTGGTGTTCTCCGCCAGCCACTGCCACGCCGAGTTGAGCCCGGTCAGCCCACGGTGCAGGGCACCCTCCCGGTCGTACGCGATGATGTCGCCGACGCCCTGGCGCAGCAGCAGCTTCATGATCGCGGTGCCGGCCGCGCCGGCGCCGGAGACGACCACCCGGACGTCCTCCAGCTGCTTGCCGACCACCCGCAGCGCGTTGGTGAGCGCGGCGAGCACGCAGATCGCGGTGCCATGCTGGTCGTCGTGGAACACCGGGATGTCAAGCGCCTCGCGCAGCCGGGCCTCGATCTCGAAGCAGCGCGGCGCGGCGATGTCCTCCAGGTTGATCCCGCCGTACGCCGGCGCGATCGCCTTGACGATCTGCACGATCTCGTCGGTGTCCTGGGTGTCCAGCACCACCGGCCAGGCGTCCACGCCGCCGAAGCGCTTGAACAGCGCGGCCTTGCCCTCCATCACCGGCAGCGAGGCGGCCGGGCCCAGGTTGCCCAGGCCCAGCACCGCGGAGCCGTCGCTGACCACCGCGACGGTGTTGCGCTTGATCGTCAGCCGCCGGGCGTCCGCCGGGTTCTCGGCGATGGCCATGCAGACCCGGGCCACCCCCGGGGTGTACGCCCGGGACAGCTCGTCGCGGTTGCGCAGCGCGACCTTCGACGTCACCTCGATCTTGCCGCCCAGGTGCAGGAGGAACGTCCGGTCCGACACCTTCCGCACGTCCACGCCGTCCAGCGCGGTGAGCGCGTCGACCACCTGGTCGGCGTGGCCGGCGTCGGCGGTGTCGCAGGTCAGGTCGACGATCACGTTCGTCGGGTCGGAGTCCACCACGTCCAGCGCCGTGACGATCGCGCCGGCCTCGCCGACGGATGTGGTGAGCCGGCCGATCGAGGACGCGTCCGCGGTCACGGCGATCCGGATGGTGATCGAAAATCCGGCGCTCGGCAGTCGGGTGATGGCCACGGGATCCCTCCGTAACGGCTGTGCGGCCGATCGGCCGCCGCCCGCATTTCTACCGGGTTGTCGCAGCCGACCAGCATTCGCCCCCACTTTTGATGCCCCTGAGCATGGGCATATAGCAGGTGCGTTCGGCGTTGTGTCATGTCAGGATTACGTTCCACTTATCAAAACGGACAGGAGAACCGCTTGCGAGACCAGGAGAGCTTCGTCCCCGTCGAGGACGAGTTCGACGACGTCACCACCGGCGAGATGGATCTGTCGGAGCGGCAGTCCCTCCGACGCGTCCCGGGCCTGTCAACCGAGCTCACCGACGTCACCGAGGTGGAATACCGCCAGCTGCGGCTGGAGCGGGTCGTCCTGGTGGGCGTCTGGACCGAGGGCACGGCAGCCGACGCGGAAAATTCGCTCACCGAGCTCGCCGCGCTTGCCGAGACCGCCGGGTCGCAGGTGCTCGAAGGGCTCATCCAGCGCCGCAGCCGGCCCGACCCGGCCACGTACATCGGCCGAGGCAAGGTCGACGACCTCGGCGCGGTGGTGCTCTCCAGCGGCGCCGACACTGTCATCTGTGACGGTGAGTTGTCCCCGTCGCAGCTGCGCAACCTGGAGCAGCGCACCAAGGTCAAGGTCGTCGACCGGACCGCGCTGATCCTCGACATCTTCGCCCAGCACGCCAAGAGCAAGGAAGGTAAGGCGCAGGTCGAGCTGGCCCAGCTCGAATACCTGCTGCCCCGGCTGCGTGGTTGGGGTGAGACGCTCTCCCGGCAGACCGGTGGTTCCGGCCGGGGCGGTGGCGCCGGCGGCGGTGTGGGTGTGCGTGGTCCCGGTGAGACCAAGCTGGAGACCGACAGGCGGCGGATCCGGCACCGCATCTCCCGGCTGCGCCGCGAGATCAAGAGCATGCGCACGGTACGCGTCACCAAGCGCGCCCGACGCAGCCGCAACTCGGTGCCCGCCGTGGCTATCGCCGGCTACACGAACGCCGGCAAGTCCAGCCTGCTCAACCGGTTGACCGGGGCGGGCGTGCTTGTGGAAAACGCGCTGTTCGCGACTCTGGACCCGACCACCCGCAAGGCGACCGCCGCGGACGGCCGGCTCTACACCCTCTCCGACACCGTCGGTTTCGTCAGGCACCTGCCGCACCAGATCGTCGAGGCGTTCCGTTCGACGCTCGAGGAGGTCGCGGAGGCGGATCTGGTGGTGCACGTCGTCGACGGCACCCACCCGGATCCGGAGGAGCAGGTCCGGGCGGTGCACGAGGTGCTCGCCGAGGTGGGCGCGGACCGGCTCCCCGAGCTGCTGGTGGTCAACAAGACCGACGCGGCCGACGAGGACACGCTGCTGCGGCTCAAGCGGCTCTGGCCGGACGCGATCTTCGTCTCCGCGCACTCCGGGCGCGGCATCGACGGGCTGCGCGCGGCGATCGAGGAGCGGCTGCCGCGACCGGCCGTGGAGGTCCGGGCAGTGCTGCCGTACGACCGCGGTGACCTCGTTGCCCGGGTGCATCGCACGGGTGAGGTGCTCAGCACGGCGCACCTGCCGGAGGGCACCCTGCTGCACGTCCGCGTCGCCGCGGACCTCGCCGCGGAGTTGGCGCCGTTCGACGTCGAGCGACAGGGGCAGGCGGCCGGCAGCCGCGCCTGAGCGGCCACGGTGTTATCCGCCGGAAACGCGTGGCATGCGACACTGGCCGAATGCGCCGCGATGTTTCCTCGGTCACGGTTGCCCTCGGCCTGCTCGGGGCAACCGTGGCGCTCGCCGGAGTCGCCGCGGCGGCTCCCGCCCCCGGGTCGTCCGAGCCGCCCGCCGCCACCGCCGGCCAGAAGCGGTGCACGATCACCGACGAGCGCCTGCGGGAGCTGTCCGGCCTGGTCGCGACCAAGAGCGGTTACATCGTCGTCAACGACAGCACTGAGGTCACGGCACGCAAGCGGGTCTTCTTCCTCGACACCAAGTGCAAGATCTCGAAGGACCCGGTCCAGTACCCGGGGCAGGGCCCGGTCGACACCGAGGATCTCGCCCTCTCCAAGGACGGCACCACCCTGTGGATCGCCGACACCGGTGACAACGTCGACGCGAAGGAGCGCCGCACCCGCGTCGCGCTCTGGTCGATGCCGGTCACCGGTGGGAGGCAGCCGACGCAGCACCGGATCTCCTATCCGGAGGGTAAGCCGCACGACGCCGAGGCGTTGCTCATGGGCGACGACGGCAAGCCGCTGATCATCACGAAGGTCACCAGCGGTAAGGCCGAGATCTACACGCCGACGGCAGCCCTGCGCAACGGCGACGCCGAGGCGGTACCGATGCGCAAGGCCGGCGAGATCACGCTGCCGAAGACCCAGACGGAAAATCCGCTCAACACGTTCGGCCGGATCGCCATCACGGGAGCGGCCCGCTCGCCGGACGGCTCCCGGGTGGTCCTGCGCACCTACGCGGACGCCTTCGAGTACGACGTCAGCGGCGGTGACATCGTCGGCGCGCTCACCACGAACAAGCCCCGGGTGACGGCGCTGGCGGACCCGTTCGGCGAGGCCATCAGCTATTCCGCGGACGGCAAGTCGTTCCTGACCGTCTCCGACGCGTTCCGGTTCAGCGATGACGAGCCCCTCGACATTCTCAGCTATTCGCCGTCCACCTCGACGGCGGTGCCGGTCGCGGCGGGGGCGGAGGGCGCCAAGCCGGCGGCCTCGACCTCCTGGACCGCCGGGCTGGACTTCGACGACATCACCTATCTGGTCGGTGCGGTCGGGTTGATCGGCCTGCTGCTTGTCGCTGCCGGCATCTTCGGTATCGTCCGAGCCCGCCGACGGCTACCGGCCGCCGACGCGGCGGGGACGTCGGACCCGGGCGGCGAGTCGTTCAACCCCGGCGCGGGCCGTGCCGTCGATGGTTCCCCAGCGCTCGGCGACCGTAAGGGCGGGGTCTACGGTGGCGGCCCGCCGGCCGGCGCGTACAGCGGTGGTCCGGGCCGCGGTGGTCCGACTCCGGCAGGAGGCGCCGTGTACGGCGGTGGCCGACCGGCGGCGACCGACGGCGGCTACGGAGCGGCACGACCGGACGGCGGCGCCGCTGGTGTGTACGGCGGTGCTCGTCCCCCGGCGGGTGGTGCTCGTCCTCCGGCGGCCGGCGGTCGTCCTCCGGTGGGTGGCGGCGCTCGTCCGCCGGCCGGTGGTGGTCGCCCCCAGGGTGGTGCTCGTCCGCCGGTGGGTGGTGGTCGTCCGCAGGGTGCGGGCGGGGGCGGTGGCCGTCCGCAGGGTGCCGGCGGTGTTCCACCGGTCGCCGGCGGTCGCCCGGGCAGTGGCGTGTACGGCGGTGACGGCGGCCCACCCGGCACCGGGCGCGCGGAACCGCCCCGACGCGGTGGGCAGGAGCCCGACCCCCGGGGCCAGCGGCCCGGCCGCCGCCGTGACGACGACGCGCCTGTCGACCCGTACGGGCAGTATCCCGGGGGCGGTCGTGGCCACCGGGGCGATCGTTACTGACCAACGCTCGTCCGCCTACGGTGAGCCGAGGCGGGCCCGCTGAGAGCCGAAGCCGCCCTGCGGTGAGCCGAGGCGGGCCCGCCGCTGAGAGACGACGCAGGCTCGCGGGTGAGCCGGAGCGGGTGAGGGCCAGTGGCACTCACCCGCCGATCGGTCAGATGCGGCGCAGCACCGCGACGACCCGGCCCATGATGGTGGCATCGTCGCCGGGGATCGGGTCGAAGGCCGGGTTTTGTGGCATCAGCCAGACGTGCCCGTCGCGCCGCCGGTAGGTCTTGACCGTAGCCTCGCCGTCGAGCATGGCGGCGACGATCTCGCCCGAGTCGGCGGTCGGCTGCTGCCGGACGACCACCCAGTCGCCGTCGCAGATCGCCGCGTCGAGCATCGAGTCGCCCTTGACCTGGAGCATGAAGACCTCACCCTCGCCCACCAACTCACGGGGGAGCGGGAAGATGTCCTCCACGGCCTGCTCGGCGAGGATCGGCCCACCGGCGGCGATCCGACCGAGCATCGGCACGTACGCCGGGGTCGGTCGCTGTGCCCGGGACAACTCGTCGTCGATGGCCTCGCTGGGGGCGCGCACGTCGACCGCGCGCGGCCGGTTGGGGTCGCGGCGCAGGAAACCCTTCTTTTCCAGCTCCTTGAGCTGGTAGGCGACGCTTGACGGCGACACCAGGCCGACCGCCTCGCCGATCTCCCGGACGCTTGGCGGGTATCCGTGCCGCTCCACCCAGTTGCGGATGAACTCCAGGATGCGACGCTGCCGGGCGGTCAGGTCGACAGTCGCCGGATCAGGGAAGGCGCTGACGACCGGGGTGACCGGGCGTACGGCGGGCTGCCCCGTCCGGCTGCGCGCGGCGCTGCGGCGTCGGATGGCCGGGGGGCCCGCCTCGGTGATCTGCTGCGGGCTCTTCGGCCGGCTGGCCCGGTCCTCGGTCACGTCCGTCCTCCCTGGTCGGCGCTGGGTGCCTCGTCGGCTCGTGGTGCGTGCGGTGGTGCCACGTTGTTCATGACCGTATAGGTGAGATCAGTCATTTTCAAACATCTGTACGACCTCTCACCGGCGTGTCGGGGTGAAAAACCGCTCCTGTCGTACGGATGTTCTGATAAATGGTACGTCGGGTAGTACTGGTGTTCGATCCTCGGCCGTTTTCGGGCTACTTGCGGCCGGCTGGTCGGTAACCCGGGAGGGGTCCCGACGTTGGGGTTTTCGGACGGGTCGGCGAGGTGGAGGGCTGACTGGTCCGTGACGCGCCGGACACGCCGGTCAACTTGACCCGGCTTCCCCGGCGACATACGGTCAACCCCTAGATGTAGTAGTGACACGGGCGTAAGTTGCCCACAGGTTGGGTCCGACTACCGACCGCACTCCCGTAAGGTCACATCACGGCGGGCGCCACGAGTGCGTGGCACCGTCGCGGTGAGCCGTGCCCGGGTGTGCCCGGTACGACGTGGTTGATCACGATTAGGAGGTCCGCGATGCGGTGTCCGTACTGCCGGCACGCTGACTCCCGGGTGGTCGACTCGCGGGAGGCCGACGACGGCCAGCTCATCCGACGGCGGCGGTCCTGCCCGGAGTGCGGCAAGCGGTTCACCACAGTCGAGGAGGCGGTCCTCGCGGTCGTCAAGCGCAGCGGGGTGACCGAGCCGTTCAGTCGCACGAAGATCATCGGCGGGGTGCGCAAGGCGTGCCAGGGTCGGCCGGTCGACGACGACTCGCTCGCGCTGCTCGCGCAGCGGGTCGAGGAGACGGTCCGGGCCAAGGGGGCCGCCGAGATCCCCAGCCACGAGGTGGGCCTGGCGATCCTGGGTCCGCTGCGCGACCTGGACGAGATCGCCTACCTGCGGTTCGCCAGCGTCTACCGCTCCTTCGACTCGCTCGCCGACTTCGAGCGCGAGATCGAGACGTTGCGGGCCGCGGCGCGAGCCCGGGAGCAGGGCCGGGCCGACGCGGTCGAGGCCGCCGGCCGTACCAGCTGAGACTTCACTGTTTTTTCGAGAGATTGGGACGCGCGGTGGGTGACCGCGCAGACGAGGGGGGCGACGGCGTGACAACTAGCCGTTCACGGAACAAGGCAGGCGCGGGGCTGAAGATCGAGCGGGTGTGGACGACCGAGGGGGTCCACCCGTACGACGAGGTCGCGTGGGAGCGTCGCGACGTCGTGATGACGAACTGGCGGGACGGCTCGATCAACTTCGAGCAGCGCGGGGTCGAGTTCCCGGAGTCGTGGAGCGTCAACGCGGCGAACATCGTGACCACGAAGTACTTCCGGGGCGCGGTGGGGACCCCGGAGCGGGAGTGGTCGCTCAAGCAGCTGATCGACCGGGTGGTCACCACCTACCGCACCGCTGGTGAGGAGTACGGCTACTTCGCCAGCCCGGCGGACGCCGAGATCTTCGCCCACGAGCTGACCTGGATGCTGCTGCACCAGGTGTTCAGCTTCAACTCGCCGGTGTGGTTCAACGTCGGCACGCCGTCGCCGCAGCAGGTGAGCGCCTGCTTCATCCTGGCCGTCGACGACTCGATGGACTCCATCCTCGACTGGTACAAGGAGGAGGGGCTGATCTTCAAGGGCGGCTCCGGCTCCGGCGTCAACCTGTCGCGGATCCGCTCGTCGAAGGAGCTGCTCTCCTCCGGTGGCACCGCCTCCGGCCCGGTCAGCTTCATGCGTGGCGCGGACGCCTCCGCCGGCACCATCAAGTCCGGCGGCGCGACCCGCCGGGCGGCCAAGATGGTCATCATCGACGTGGACCACCCGGACATCGAGGAGTTCGTGGTCACCAAGGCGCGCGAGGAGGACAAGATCCGCGCGCTGCGCGACGCCGGGTTCGACATGGACCTCGGTGGCTCCGACATCGTCAGCGTGCAGTACCAGAACGCCAACAACTCGGTCCGGGTGTCCGACGAGTTCATGGCCGCCGTGGAGAACGGCAAGGGCTTCGACCTGCGTGGCCGCCTGGACGGCTCCGTGATCGACACCGTCGACGCCAAGAAGCTGTTCCGCACCATCTCCCAGGCCGCCTGGGAGTGCGCCGACCCGGGTCTGCAGTACGACGACACCATCAACGACTGGCACACCTGCCCGGAGACCGGGCGGATCACCGCGTCGAACCCGTGCTCGGAGTACCTGCACCTGGACAACTCCTCGTGCAACCTGGCCTCGCTCAACCTGATGAAGTTCCTCCGCGCCGACGGTGGCTTCGAGGTGGAGAAGTTCGTCAAGTCCGTCGAGTTCGTGATCACCGCGATGGACATCTCGATCTGCTTCGCGGACTTCCCGACCGAGAAGATCGGTGAGACCTCCCGCGCCTACCGGCAGCTCGGCATCGGCTACGCCAACCTGGGCGCCCTGCTGATGGCCACCGGCCTGCCGTACGACTCGGACCAGGGCCGCTCGGTCGCCGCATCGATCACGTCGCTGATGACCGGCACCGCGTACCGCCGCTCGGCCGAGCTGGCCGGCGTCGTCGGCCCGTACGACGGTTACGCCCGCAACTCCGAGCCGCACAAGCGGGTCATGCGCAAGCACGCCGCCGCCAACGACGAGATCAAGCCGACCAGCCCGGTGGCTACCGCGATCGTCCGCGAGGCGACCAGGCAGTGGACCCTGGGCAACAAGATCGGCGACAAGTTCGGTTGGCGCAACGCGCAGGCCAGCGTCCTCGCCCCGACCGGCACCATCGGCTTCATGATGGACTGCGACACGACCGGCGTGGAGCCGGACCTGGCGCTTGTCAAGTTCAAGAAGCTGGTCGGCGGCGGCTCGATGCAGATCGTCAACCAGACGGTGCCGCGTGCCCTGCGCAGCCTCGGCTACCCCGAGGAGCAGGTCGAGGCGATCGTCGAGCACATCGCCGACCACGGCCACGTGGTGGACGCCCCCGGCCTCAAGCCGGAGCACTACCCGGTCTTCGACTGCGCGATGGGGGAGCGGACGATCGCCCCGATGGGTCACGTGCGGATGATGGCTGCCATCCAGCCGTTCGTCTCCGGCGCCATCTCCAAGACGGTCAACATGCCGGAGGCGGCCACCGTCGAGGACGTCGAGAAGATCTACTTCGAGGGCTGGAAGCTCGGCCTCAAGGCGCTGGCGATCTACCGGGACAACTGCAAGGTCGGCCAGCCGCTCTCGGTCGCGAAGAACAACAAGGCCACCGAGCCGGCCGCCGTCGACACGGCAGCCGCGCCGGCCGCGGTGGAGAAGGTCATCGAGTACCGGCCGGTGCGTAAGCGCCTGCCGAAGAAGCGCCCGTCCGAGACGGTCAGCTTCTCCGTCGGCGGTGCCGAGGGCTACCTGACCGCGTCGTCCTACCCGGACGACGGCCTCGGCGAGGTCTTCCTGAAGATGTCCAAGCAGGGCTCGACCCTGGCCGGCGTGATGGACGCCTTCTCGGTGGCCATCAGCATCGGCCTGCAGTACGGCGTGCCGCTCGAGACGTTCGTCAGCAAGTTCACGAACATGCGCTTCGAGCCGGCCGGCATGACCGACGACCCGGACGTGCGGATGGCCGCCTCGGTGATGGACTACATCTTCCGTCGCCTGGCGCTGGACTTCCTGCCCTACGAGCGCCGCGCCGAGCTGGGCATCTTCACCGCCAGCGAGCGGGCCGCCCAGCTGCGGGCCGAGGCCGACGCGGAAGCCGCCGCCGTCACCGGCGCCGAGCTCACCGCGATGGCCTCCTCGGCACCGGTGGAGGCCCCGGCGAAGACCGAGGCCGTCGCCCAGCCGGCCCAGGAGATGGCCGACGTGGCCGCCGCCAAGCCGGCGCCGAGCGTGGGTTCCAGCACCGAGCTGCTGGAGGCCGTGATCGGCAAGGCCGCCGACGCGCCGCTCTGCTTCACCTGCGGTACGAAGATGCGCCCCGCCGGCAGCTGCTACGTCTGCGAGGGCTGCGGCTCCACCAGCGGCTGCAGCTGACGTACGCGAATCACCGCACCACCCGCGAGCGCGGCAGGGATCACCTGCCGCGCTCGCGGCGTTTCTGCTCGTGGCGTGTCGATGGGCCTGCCCGCTCGCCGCGTGATCGACTCGACTTCCGGGAAACCGGCGTATCAATCTCGTCCGGATACCCCGGCTTCATGCGACCCCGAGTCGATCATGCAGCGAGCGGGCGATGACCTTCGGCTGGTACCGACTGGCGAAGCCGCCTCGATCACTTGATGCTGAGTAGTCAGCCCGGATCGCCCACAGCTACTCAGCATCAAGTGATCTTGGCGACCGGACTACTGGCTGGCGCGCTCGGCGGCGCGTACGGCGTTGCGGAACAGCATCGCGACTGTGGTCGGGCCGACACCGCCGACCCGGGGCGTGATGGCGCCCGCGACCTCGGTGCACGCTTCGTCCACGTCCGGCAGCAGGCGCCGCCCCTCGTAGCGGACGCCCGCGCCGATGACGACCGCGCCGGGCTTGACGTGCTCGGGCTGCACGATCCGGGGGACGCCGGCGGCGGCGACGAGGATGTCGGCGCGGCGGGTGTAGCGGGCCCAGTCGGGCACACCGGTGTGGACGACGGTGACGGCGGCGTTGGCGGTCGGGCGCTTCTGGGCGAGCATCATCGCCAGAGGGCGGCCCAGTGTGGCGCCGCGGCCGAGGATGACGACCTCACGACCGGCGACCGGGATCTCGTAGTGCGCCAGGAGGGCCTCGATGCCGGCGGGGGTGCAGGGCAGTGGGCCGGGCAGGCCGACGGCGAGACGCCCCATGTTGAGCGGGTGCATCCCGTCGACGTCCTTGTCCGGGTCGATCGTCTGCAGCGCCGCGTCGTAGTCCAGGTGCCCGGGCACCGGGTACTGCACGAGGAGTCCGTGCACGGCCGGGTCGGTGTTGAATCGGGCGATGGCCTGGTGCAGCTCGGCCTGGGTGGCGGTGGCGGGCAGATGCACGTGCGGGGAGGCGAACCCGAGCGCGGCGGCCTGACGCTGCTTGATGGCGATGTAGCCGGCGCTGGCGTCGTCGTCGCCGACGAGGATGGTGGCGAGGCTCGGTGTGATCCCGCGGTCGCGCAGGCGGGTGGCCGCGGCGGCGGTCTCGGCCAGGACGGCTTCGGCGACGGGTGCGCCCGGCAGGAGTCGGGCCGTACCCGATGGGGTGTGGTGTTCTGCGAATTCGCTGGTCGTGGTCATGACGGTTCCTCGACGCAGGCGCCCAGGCG
The DNA here is from genome assembly GCF_040649135.1 of Micromonospora sp. NPDC049047. Classification (NCBI taxonomy): domain Bacteria; kingdom Bacillati; phylum Actinomycetota; class Actinomycetes; order Micromonosporales; family Micromonosporaceae; genus Micromonospora; species Micromonospora sp. NPDC049047. The sequence goes on along the minus strand of NZ_JBEZEY010000012.1, from coordinate 32,183 downwards.
GTCGACGCCCGCGAGAGGCTCCCCGATGGTTCGACCATCCCCGTGCCGCCAGTCGCCGGTGCTTCGATGATGCCCCATCACCAGGGCTGCTGCCCAGTTGGGGCGGCAGCGTCGTCGTCAGTGCCGGGCGGACCCGCTGGGGGATGCTGCTGTCAGTCGGTATATCGCTTCTCGGGATTGGTGCCCCGACAGGGCGGGCAGGAACGACACCGCGAGGGCTCAGTCGGTCGGCAGGAGGGGGCGCATGAACGTCCGCTCGTATCGCACGACACAACCCGACTCGTCGCGGATGCGGTCGGCCGCGACGAACTCCGGGTCGGTGCCGAACCGTGCGCGGTAACGCTCGTACGCTGCCAGGCTCTCGAAGCTGAACAGCGCCTCGGCCTTGTCGCTGGCACCCTCGGCGGGCAGGAAGTAGCCGTGGTGCACCCCGCCGTGCTCGGCCACCAGCCGCATCCATGCTCGGGCGAAGTCTTCGAACGCGGCGATCTGCGCGGGTTCGATGGTGTAGTGCACGACGCACGTGATCATGACCCCACCCTACGACCGGTGCCGGGCTCCATGGTCGACACCAGGTCGGCGAGGTGGGGCTGTTCGGCAGCTCGGATACCCCATGTCGCCGACCTCGTGTCGACCATGGAGGCCGGCAACCCGGTCAGGGCCGGGCGAACAGGGGCCCGTAGTTCGAGCGGAACATCCGCTCGCCCAGGCGGCGCATCACCAGGTCGCGGAGCGTCACCGATCAGCAGTACCGGCCCTCGGGCCCAGGAGTCGAGCACGACCTCCTGGTTCGGCCCGGTGTGCAGGGTGCTGGCGTCGTGGTCCAGAGCCTTGAGCATGATGGTCGCCGGCTCGGTGAACGTCGCGGCCAGTTCGTCGCGCCAGCCGGGCCGGTCGGCCACGGGGCCGTGCTCTCGCTTCCGTTCCGTCCCCGCCATCACCGACATCGGAGATCGGCTCTGACCGCACCACCGAACACGCCTTCGCGGCGGACTCTTGTCGAATGGCCACCCGAGGTCCACACCGGACAGCGGCGCGGTTCTGTAGCGTGGAGACCGTGAATCTGAGCATTCGTGTGGACGGGGATCTCGGGTCGGACCTCTACCGCTGGTTGAGCGAGGACGCCGAGATCCCCGAGGTGGCGGTAACGCCGCCGACGCCGGCCGGCGCGATGGGCACCGGGTACGACGTGCTGAACCTCGTCGTTCCCAACACGATCGCGCTTACCAGCCTGGTCGTCTCGATCCTGACGTACCGCGACGGTCGCGGGCGGGCCACCGGTGCCGCGCCCCGCGTCGAGGTGGGCACCGCCGACCTGGTGGTGGTGGTCGAGGGCGAACCGGCCGAGGTCGTGCGGAAGCTGGAGGCGGTCCGCGAGCGGTCTTCATGACCCTCGCCGATCCGCTCCGATCACGCGTCGTGATCGTCGGCGTGTCCGCCTATCCAGCGATGCCGGCGGATCGGCAGCTCCCGACGGTGCGCGACAACGTCGACGATCTGGCGGCTCGTCTGCGGGACCCCGGGGTGTGGGGGATACCGGAGTCGCGCATTACCGCGCTGAAGGAACCTCATCGGGCCGACGCGGTGATCGACGCACTGCGGGCTGCGCGGGCCGACGCAGCAGAGGCGCTCATCTTCTACTATGCCGGGCACGGACTCACCGACCCGCTCGTGGGCGGCCAGCTCTACCTCGCGCTAAGAGATGTCTACGAGCCGGCCGGCACTCACCTCGCCCTCCAGTTCGAACACGTACGGAGGGAGTTTCTGCTCTCCACGGCGCCCCGCAAGCTCGTCATCCTCGACTGCTGCTGGAGCGGCCTGGCGACTCGCGGTGCGATGGGTGAGAACGTCGCGGCGGCCACCGTGATCAGGGGCAGTGCGGTGCTGACCGCCTCCGCGGCCAATCGCACAGCATTGGCGCCGCCGGGCGAGAAACACACCGCCTTCACCGGCGCCCTACTGCGGATCCTCGCGGACGGCATCGCCGGCGAGCCGGAGCTTCTCACCACGATGGCGCTGTATCGGCAGCTGCACGCCGACCTCAAAGCCGTCAGCCGGCCGTTGCCCGAGCTCAACGCCGGCGGCACGGGCGCCGACATCCCGTGGGTGCGCAACGCGGGGTTCGTCCGTCCGAAGCCGGGCGACCGTCCGGGCGTCGTCGAGGACGGTCCCGGCAGCCCTCCGCCCTTCGCTGCGTCCGACGCCATGGAGCGCATGCTGTTGCTCGTGCGGCAGTCGCGCTACGACGAGGTCCACCAGTTGGGCCGCCAGGCGGCGGAGTTGGGCGAGGACCGGGCGCTCGACTGGCTCGTGCTGCAACTGCGCCGGACAGGCCGGTACGAGGAGGCCGCCGCCGTGGAGCGCGCGCGTCAGAAGTAGGGCCGCTCAGGTGTGGGAGGCCCGCACGTAGCGGGCGAAGGCCGCCGAGAACAGTTGACCGTCGTCGGCGAGCACGCCCATCAGCCGCAACCGCATCAGTTCTGGCGCCAACTTTTCGTGGTAGACGTTGCCGGCCAGGCGGCGCAGCGCCGCGGTGCCCTTCTCGCCCATGTCCATCGCGACGCTCGTCGCGAGTTGCCGGAAATAACTGTCGAACTCGGGCGCGACCAACTCATGGGCGGCGTCCACATCGACCCGGCCGGTCTCCTGATGCAACTCGACAAGACCATTGGCCAGCAATTGCAGCAGGAACGGATGGCGTCCGCACTTGTCGAGGATGTCGTCGCGCACGGCGGCGAGTCCGACGCCGGCGGCGGCCGCCCGCGCCAGGGTGAGATCGACCTCCTCGTCGTTGAACATGACGACGTAGCGGGTGGTCGTCAGCACGCCGCCCAGAATCGAGCCGCCGGCCGCGTCGATCTCGATGCTCTCGATCGGGCGGCGCGACATGGTCATGAGGCCTAGCGGAAAGCGGGGCTCGCTCGCCAGCTCACGCAGCAGTTGGAACTCGGCGAGTTGGGTGAAGACCGTCGCAGCCCTGTCGAAGTCGTCGAGAACCACGAAGGTGTACTGGTCCTGGTCAGCGGCCGTGCAGAAGAAGTCGCGGACCGACTGGACGATGTCGTACCACGCTTCGGCCGCCTGTACGGCGGCGTCGATGTCGACGAGCTTGCCGTGCGGCTCGGCGTTGTCCCGAGCGCGCATCTCGCGAAGCACTTCCTTTGTCATGCTGCGGAACAGGTCGTCGCCGCTGGCGTGACTACCCACGTTGAGCACCACGGTGACCATGTCGGTCCTCTCCACCGGTGACGTGGCCAGCGCGTGCATGGCCAGGCTCGTCTTGCCGGTGCGATGGTGACCCATGACGCGGACGTTCGTCGGCCTCCCCGGGTGGACCCAGGCGCTCTGCACGTGCCGCACCAGGTCGTGACGCCCGATGAACTCGTCGCCCGTCGCCACTCGGCCGACGTTGCGGTACGGGTTCACGGGCACGCTCATCTCAGACTGCCCCGGCAGTGGTGCCGAAGTACTTCAGCAGCCAGTCCTGGTACAACCGGACCACGATGTAGTACGCCCCGGCGTGCCGCCGCACCACATCGCGCAGGACCAGGTCGTTCAGCAGGTACTCAAGGCGTGGTCCGTCGCGGTACTGCTCCCGGACCGCCTGCATGGACGCGTGCTGGTTGCGGGATGCGCGAGCCACCGCCAGGAGGACCTGACGGTACTGCTCACTCGTGGGGGCGTCGTCGTCGAGGTAGCCGGGTGACTCGAGGTTGTCGAAGTCGCGCGCCTCAAGCGTGTTGAGGAACTGATCGCGGACGGCTTCGACGTCGGCCTCGGTCACCAGCGGAGACCTCTCGGCGTTCATGTACTCCACCAGCTGCGAGCAGAACCGCTGGATGTAGAAGGCGCTGCCGCCGGTCAGCTCGAGAATCTGATCGACGGCGTGTTCCTTGTAGCGGGTGGTCGGCGGTTCGCCCTTGATGGAGATCGGCTCCTCGATGAGCTTCCGGGCGTCCGCCTCGGCGAGGTAGGAGACCCGTTCGCTCGAGAACACCTGGAACACGTTCGGGTCCGTCTCCATCAGTCGGCTGAGCGCGGCCTGCCCGACGATGACCAGGTGGAAGAGCCGGCGCTCGATAAGCGCCTTGAAGGCCTGGAGGAAGGAGGGCGAGAGCAGCCTCAGCCGGATCCACTGGTCGATGTACTGGAACTCGTCGATGATCACCACCAGCGGGGGTTCGGCCGCGCTGGATGCGGCCCGGTGCCGCTCGATGAGCCGGGTCAGGTCGTAGATCGGTTCGGGGCTGGTCAGGAACTTGTCGCGGTCCATCCCCTCGGGGATCAACGGTATGGTGCCGGGACGACGCTCGATTGCCGTCGATGCGCCCTCGAGGATCCGCCACATGAGCAGGGCGAGCAGCCGGGTGCTGGTGACGTCGCCCGGTTCGGGGGACAGGTCGCCGATGTTGCCGACGTCGACCACGGTGAACCCGTCCGTCTCCGCCAAGCGCTGGGTGAGGTGTAGCCGGATGGAGGACTTGCCGGCGCGCTTCTGCCCGAAGATAGCCACGCCGACGCCCGGTGAGTTGGCCTCCCGGAAGCGGGCGCGGACGCTGTCGATCAGATCGTCCCGGCCGTAGAACATCTCCTTCTTCACGACTGGGCGACCGGTCGCGCCGTCCTGGAACGGGTTGGGGATGTTCTCGAACTCGGTTGCCCGAGCCAGTCGCACCGCCAGGCTCGCTGTGAAGACCATGGTCTGGTCACTGGACCGGCTGCGGTAGTGCAGTTGGACCGGCAACGAGAACGCCCCGGCGCGGACTCCGGCCTCCGTGACCCGCAGCTTGACCGCTTCGATGCGGCTGCTGCCGCCACGCACCGCGGTTGGTAGCTGGATCACCTCGTTGTTCACGGTGAACAGGTCCCGCTCGGCCTCGATGGTGAGCTGCGGAGACTCGATCGGTGCCATGCCGGGTGCGTTGGTGACCTTGATCTGTACGGTGACGACGCCGTTCTGCCCGGCGCTGCTCTTGTCGAGCGCGAGCGCGAGCCCCGGCTGCGGCGGCTGGGTGGCGAGTAGCTCGGCCTGCTTGTCCTTGACCAGCTCGCTGATCCGCAACGCGACGGGTTCGACGAGTTCGACAGCGAGTGTCGTCGGGCCGTACTCGATGTCGCCACGCAGCGTCCGCACGATGTTGGCGGCCTGTCGAAGGCTGTTCTCCCGCTCCTCGAACGAGCGCTCGTTGGCGAACCGGCGGAGCTCCACCAGAGCCTCGTTGATGTGCCCGAGTGCCTCGTGCAGCGACTCCGGCGCATCCTCGATGTGGTCCTGCAACCGGGCCAGGCCCGAGGCCAGGTCGTCCTCCGAGATGGTCAGGTGCTTGAGCTCGGCGAGGCTCTGCAGGAGACGGCGCATGCTCCGGCTCCACCTGTCGCCGGCGTTCTGCCAGGCCTGCCGCACGTAATGGGAGTCGCTGGGGATGCGGCTGCCGGGGTCCTCGTTGAGGAAGGCTGCCGACGCCTGGAGCAGGTCGGCGCGGGAGTCGATCGCCTCGAGTACGTTGCTGCGGGCCAGACTGGTGTCGGCGATCAGCGGTGGGATCAGCCCGAAGACCTTGTCGCCGTGTCGCCGCCACTCCTCCCTGAGCACGCGCGCCACCTGGTCGGAGAGCGGCGCCGATTCGTCGCGATCGCGCCGCCGGGTCGGGGCCGCCCGGCGGCCGCTGAGTGAGCGCAGGTATCCGATCAGGGCCGAGCGCAGGTCGCGTTCGGCGTCGTTGTCGTCGCGCTCGTCGGCGGTTGCCATGGCGGCGCAGTACAGGTCGCGGGCCGACTGGTTCTCCTGCTTGTCGAGCACGATGTCGGCAAGCGTGGTGAGCCCCAGGCACAGGTAGCGCTGAGCCTCCGGCTCGCCCAGGTCGCGAGCCAGGGCGGCAGCCGAGATGTAGCCGCGCGCGCTGTCAGAGGGCTGCTTGCCGCTCATCTGACGGGCCATCTCGGCGATGGGGTTGAGGTCGCGGATCGTGAGTGGGCGCTTCTGCCGCTCGGCTTGCTCGCGCGCCCGGTGGGCGAGCTCGGCCCAGTTGCTCATCACAAAGGTGACAAGCGGTGATGCGGAGTCGACCGACATCGGGGCGCCCAGCAGTTGCTCGATCCACTGTGTCGACGAGAGGCCGGCCTCGCCGCCCTGCCGCAGTGCCTCGATCTGCGAGCGGATCTCGACGGCTCGGTCGTCGGTGTGCTCGCTGACCAGGTCCTCGGCGCGGGTCAGGTCGTCGGGCTTGCCGCGCTGGATCAGGGCCAACGCGAGGCCGCGCTGGGAGACCGCGTTCTCCGGGGACTGCTCGAGCAGGTACTCCCACTCCTTTGTGGAGTCCTGACCCGCCGCCAGCTTCGCGTAGGCGATCTGGTGGCAGAGGTGGAACCGTTTGCTGCTCGTCAGGTCGGTGCGGCGGTACTGCCGGTCGAGTGCCTCGAGTGCCTCCGGATACCGCTTGGCGCTGGTCAGGAAGTCGATCATGATGTTGTCCAGCGCGTCGCCGGGCGCGACTATATTCGGCCACTCCTCCTCAATGACCTTGAGCGCGGCGTCCGGCCCTTCCGTGCGTTTGGTCAGCCAGGCGAGGTCCTTGACCGCGCTGTCGCGCCGATCGTTGCGCCGGATGGCTTCCCGAAAGGCGTCCTTCGCGCCGACCAGATCCTTCAGGCGGTGTTCGAGGTACTTGGCCCGCTGGTAAGGCCCGTCGAACCGGGGCGGTTGCACCGAACGCGGCAGCTGCGCGCGGCGCGGCGGAGGAGGTGGCGGCTGTACCACCGGCTTGCGTCGGACGACAGCACGCGGAGTCGCACCCGCAGGGCGGGGTGTCGGTTCGTCCGCGGGGGAGTTTCCACCGAGGGCAGCCTGCACCGCGGCGAGTGCGGCATCGTCGTGCCCGCCGCCGTCCATCAGCTGAGCCAGCCGGCCCCGGTGGCCATAGGCATCGAGCAGCTCGAGCAGCGCGTGCCAGGCGGGCTTGTCGTCTGTCGGTGCCGACTTGCCGAAGAAGTTGAGCAGGGCCCATTCGGCGGTTTGCGGATCTTCCAGCTGGGCCGCGGTCACCGCCAGCAGGCGGAGCGCGGCGATGTCTCCGTCCTGCGCCGCCGCGGCCAGGTGCGCGTGAGCCGATTCGGTGTCCCCGCGCAGCAGCGCGAACGCCCCGACGACGCGGGTCAGCTCCGGATTCTGCTGATCGGCGTTCCACAGTTCGAGCGTCCGCGAGTGGAGTTGGTTGACCCGACGGAACTGCGGGGTGAGCTCGTTGACCTTCTGGGCGTAGTTGTAGGAGTTGCGAATCTGTTCGAGGTTGCGGCGATACGCCGGCAGCACGTAGATGTCGAGATCAACCGGGATGACGGAGAGCTCGGCCACCGCCTCGAGCGCGAGTGCCTTCTCCTCGGGCGTCTTCTCCTCGGGCGCCGGCAGTTTCTCGTCCGCCACCGCCACCGCCACCGCCACCGGCGGCGACTGCGTGACGGTCGGCGCGGCCGCGGGCGCGGGCGCAGGAGTGGGCGCGGGCTCGGGCGCGGGCTCGGGAATGGGCGCGGCCTCGGGAACGGGAACGGGCGCGGCCTCAGGAACGGGAACGGGCGCGGCCTCAGGAACGGGAACGGGAACGGCCTCGGGCATCGGCGCAGGGATCGGCGCGGACGGTGGTTGGGCAGCGGGAGGCATCGTCGCGCGGGGCTTCGGGAGGGTCACCACGATCGTGGAGAGCGCGACAGCCACCGGAACTCCATCGGCCTGGCGCAGCTTGAGCCGATCGAGTGCCAACTCCTCGAGTACACCTTCGAAACGGTCGCCTGTGACCAGCCGGATCTCCACGCTGTCACCGACGCGGGCCACCGACTGAATCAGTTCGACGTCCATACGCCCACTTCGTCCAACTTGATAGATCAAGGCCTATTCGTTCCCTCAAGGAGAGGGCATCACTACACTAGCGCCGACTGTGGACACTTCGAAGTGGCCCGGCTCCTCTGCTCAGTCGGGAAACAGTCACCGATCCGCCAGCTACCGCAGCACTTGCCAAGAGTTCGTGTGAAGAGACGACAGCAGTCGGCACGGTGAGCGCGCCCACCTCTCGCGCGGGCTGGTTCAGGGCTGGGCGAACAGGGGCCCGTAGTTCGAGCGGAACATCCGCTCGCCCAGGCGGCGCATCACCAGATCGCGGAGCGCGGGCGGGAGCCCGGTGGCCTTGTCGCGGCGGTGGGTCTGGCTGAGCACCCAGTCGGTACGCGGGCGTCGCCGCGCCTCGTACCCGCGCAGGGCTTCGGCAACGGACCCGGCGGTGGCCAACGACGACGCGAGTACGACGGCGTCCTCCAGGGCCATCGCCGCGCCCTGGGCCATGTTCGGCGAGGTGGCGTGGGCGGCGTCACCGATCAGCAGCGTCCGCCTTCGGGACCAGGAGTCGAGCACGACCTCCTGGTTCGGCCCGGCGTGCAGGGTACTGGCGTCGTGGTCCAGAGCCTTGAGCATGATGGTCGCCGGCTCGGTGAACGTCGCAGCCAGTTCCTCGCGCCAGCCGGGCCGGTCGGCCACCGGGCCGTCGTTGTAGTAGCAGTACGTCTGCTCGGCGCTGATCGGGATCGTGAGGAACTGCCGACCGCGCCCCAACTGCACCGACCAGAACGGCTCGGCGTCGATCCGGGGGGCGATCCAGCGGTACGCGTACTGGCCGAGGCTACGGGCCGCCTGACCGCCGAAGGCGAGCCGGCGGACCGTCGAGTTCACCCCGTCCGCGCCGATCACCAGGTCGTACCGTCCGGTGCTGTTGTCATCGAACTCGACGGCGACCAGGTCACCCTCCTGGGCCAGCGCGACCGGCTGGCGACCCCAGCGGATCGGGGTGTCCCCGACACCGGCGAGCATCGCCCGGTGCAGGTGTGCCCGGGGCAGGGACACGCACGGCCCGACGCCCCGCCACAGCGCGGCCACGTCGATGTCGAAGAGGCGGCGTCCGCCCTGGTTGGCGCTGCGCTGGCGGGTGATCTCCACGGCGCCGTCCGCGACCGGCTCCCACAGATCGAGTACGTCGAGCATGCGCGTCGCGTTTCCGGTGAGGTAGATGCCGGTGCCGGAGTCGGTCGGCCCGGGTGCCCGCTCGACCACGTCGATCGTCGCGCCCCAGTGCCGCAGCGCGGCCACCGTCGCCAGCCCTGCGACGCCCCCACCGACGACAAGTACCCGGACGTTGTTACCCCGCACGACCCGTTCCTCCCCGTCGCCCAGGCCGGTTGAGCTGCTGCTCAACGATTCGGCCGCCGCAGCACTCTAGAAGGCGGGTGAGTCAGCGCACGGCTGCGGGGGCTGAATTGCCGAGGTATGGGCTGCGACGATGAGGGGCATGACGACCGCTGAGGAGTACGCCGAGTTCGGCAGCCGCGAGGCGCGCGGTGTGTCGCCCACCTACGAGCGGCTGTCGGCGGCCATCGCCCGGGACGACGCCCTGCTCGCCCTGCTCGACACCCTCCCGCCCGGCAAGCGGCAGCCGAATCTGCTGTTCGGCGTCGTGCGGTGGCTCGGCGGCCCGGTCGACGACCCGGTCGCGTTCCACGACTTCGCGGTGACGCACTGGCCGGCCGTCGAGGCCGAGCTACGCACCCGGGCCACCCAGACCAACGAGAGCGGCCGGTGTGCCGTCCTGCTGCCGGTGCTCGCCGCGCTGCCGCAGCCCCTCGCACTGCTGGAGGTCGGCGCGTCCGCCGGGCTCTGCCTCTACCCCGACCGGTACGCGTACCGCTACGGCGAACATGAGGTTGGCTCCGGCGAGCCGGTCCTGGAGTGCGCGGCCGACGGGTTGGTGCCGCCGGACCGCGTACCCCGGGTGGTGTGGCGGGCTGGCCTGGACCTCAACCCGCTCGACGTGACCGACCCCGGCGACGTGTCCTGGTTGGACGCCCTGATCTGGCCGGAGCACGCGCACCGGCGGTCCCGGCTACGCGCGGCGGCGGCGGTCGCCGCCGCGGACCCTCCGCTGCTGGTCCGTGGCGATCTGGTGGACGACCTGCCGGCGTTGGCCGCCCGTGCGCCGGCCGACGCGACGCTTGTGGTCTTCCACACCTCGGTGCTCTACCAGGTGCCGCCGCCGCGCCGGGAGGCGTTCGTCCGCCTGGTCGGTGAGCTGCCGGGGCACTGGATCGCGAACGAGGCACCGGAGGTGCTGGGGTACGGCGGGTTGCCCGACCCGCCGAGCGACGCGCTGCACAACGTCCTCGCGCTCGACGGTAGGCCGCTGGCCTGGACCCGGGGCCACGGTCAGGCGATGAGCTGGTTCGCCTGACGGCCCATGGTCGGCAGCGACAGCTCAGCGAGCCGCCTGCGGCATCCGGGCCCGCAGCGCTCGGCTGAACCAGTCCACCGCCGGCGCTACCGCGCCGCCGCCGGACCAGCCGTTGATCACCGACAGCAGGTCGAGGTAGCGGTCCCGGCGGGGGTCGTTCGCCACGGTCAGCCGGTCCAGCAGCCGGCGGCGCAGGTCGGTGTCGTCGGGCAGGTCGTGCAGGCGCGCGTACCGGCCGGTGACCGCGGTGACCACCGGCTCGGCCTCGGGTCCGGTCGGATCGAGACCGGCGGCCAGGGCGTCCGCCACCCCGTCCCGGACCACCGCGACGGCGTCCGGGCGGGGCAACCCGGGCACGTCGTGGTCGGCGGCGTGCTGCCGGGCCATCCGCCGCATACTCGCTCGGAAGGTGGGCTCCCGGCACAACTCGGCAAGCTCCAGCCACGCCTGCACCTGCTCGGTGCTCGGGTCGTCGGGCAGCTCCGGGGTCATCGAGACGAGGACGCCCCGGTGCGGGTGCTGCCAGTCCGGGCCCTCGAAGACGGCCGCCAGGAAGTCGCCGACCAGGTGTCCCCGCTCACGCGCGGTGAGCTGGGCCAGCCGGTGCAGGTCGTCCACCTCGGCCGGGCCCGATCCACGCCGCGCCGCCACGGTGAGCACCGCCTGACGCAGCCGCAGCACCCGGATCTGCACCGCCAACGCCTCGGCGTGCGCGGCGGCCACCTCGGTTAGCGGCACCTCCTGGTTCACCACCCGCCGGATGGCGGCCAGTTCCAAGCCCAGCTCACGCAACGTGCGGACCAGTTCCAACCGGGCCACGGCCGCCGGGCCGTACCGTCGGTAGCCGGCCGGGCTCCGGTCCGTCGGCGGCACGATCCCGCTGTCGGCGTAGTACCTGATGGTCTTGACGCTCAGGCCGGTACGGCGGGCCAGGTCGCCGATCGGGTACCGTTCTTCACCGCTCATGCCCCCACCCTGCCGTCTCCCCCTGGTGGAGACTCAACTGACAGTCGTCAGCGGGCCCGCTCGTGGCGGAGCAGGACCACGCCGTTGCCGAAGACGCGGCTCTCCACCAGCCGCAGGCCGGTCGGGACGTCGCTGTCGGGGAAGAGGCGGCGGCCCCGACCGAGCAGCACCGGGTTGACGTAGATCCGGTACTCGTCGACGAGGTCGTGCCGGGCGAAGGTGGCAGCCAGGTCGGCGCCGCCGAGCGCCAGGTCACCGCCGGGCTCGGCCTTGAGCCGGCGTACCTCCTCCGGGTCCACCTCGTGGACCACTCGGGCGTTCCAGTCGGCGTGCTGGAGGGTGCGGGAGTAGACGATCTTCGGCATGTCCCGCCAGATGCGGGCGAACTCGCGCTCCGGGGCGCTGGCGGTCGGGTCCTGGTCGGCGGTCGGCCAGTAGGCGGCCATCAGCTCGTGGCTGACCCGGCCGCTGAGGAACCCGCCCATCGGGGCGATCACATCGTTGAAGTGCCTGTGCAGCTCCTCGTCGACCCGGTGCCAGCCGATGTCGCCACCCGGGCCCTCGAAGAACCCGTCCAACGACAGGCTCATCTGCACAACGATCTTCCGCATCGTGTCTCCTCAGTGCTCGTCGCAGCCATCGATCCCGAGCATCGTCGGACCCTACGACGAAACCGGCGGCGGTGCTGCGGAACACGTACGGGGCGGTCGGCTCGGAGCCCGGCATGGTTGAGCCGCCGCAGGTCGTCCCTAGACTGCTGCGGGTGACCGGAGAGCGACGACCCCTGGCCGATCGGCCGCTCACCGAGCCGCACCCGTCCCGGCTGTCGCCCGGGCACCCCGACCGGGCCCGGATCCTGGCCAGGCACGCCGCCGCGCTCGCCGCCGGGGAAGCCGGCTACCCCGACCCGGCGACGGGGTTGTTCGTGCTCAGCGCCGGTTTCCTGGCCCGGCGCGGCACCTGCTGCGGGCGCGGCTGCCGGCACTGCCCGTACGTGACCGATCCACCGTCCGGATAGGCGTCCGCTGGGTCTTTCGCCCGACACCGACAGCCCGTACGGTGTCCGACGGACATCCGGCGGGCGCCTTCCGCCGTCGACCGGCGAGAGGGTGGGGCGTGCGCGGGCGGATCGTGGTCGGAGGGCTGGCGGGGCTGCTGGTGAGCGGCTGCGCCGCCGAGGCCGAGCCGGTGGCGGTGCCGCCGCCGGTGCCGATCGCCGTGGATGTGGCGGCGGCCTCCTCGGGTGGCGCCTGCCGGTTGTTGGACTTCGCGGTGATCGAAGAGCTGGTGCATGTGCGCTTCGACGTGGCGGCGGCGAGCGACCAGGGCCGTACGCACACCTGCGTGCTGCGCGCCGGAGGCGCGGTGCTGCCGGAGCTGACGCTCAGTGTGTCCGAGACCACGATCGACAAGACCACCTTCGGCGCGGACGTGGTGCCGGACAAGGCGGCGAAGATCAGTGGGTTGGGTCAGCAGGCGTACCGGCGGACCACCGCCGCGGCGAGCGGGCGCGGGCCGGTCGCCGAGGTGGGCTGGCTGGCTGCCGACGGGCGGTTGGCCACGCTGAGCTGGACGGGTGCCCGTGGCAGCGAACGTGCGGCGGCGGAGAAGATGACCGGGGACCTGGCCGCGCTTGCCAAGAAGGTGGACACCCGGGCGCTGTGACGCCCGGGTGGCCGGTTGGTCAGTTGGCGGCGACGAAGACCCGGGAGGCGACCTCGCGGGGCAGTCGCACCCGGTCACCCGACCTGTCGATCGACACTCCGTCGCGCTCCTGGGCCACGGTCACCGTGGCGCCCGGGTCGACACCAGCGGCGTGCAGTTGACGCAGCACGTCGGCGTCCTTCTGCACGCTCTCGCAGATCCGGCGCACCACCACCGGCCCGGAGAGGCCGGGGAAGGCCAGGTTGCGTTCGCTCTCGACGGCCTCGGTGGTCTCCGCCGTGGGTGAGCCCAACTCCTGCAGCCCCGGGATCGGGTTGCCGTACGGGGACCGGGTCGGCCGGTTGAGCAGGTCGTACACCCGCTTCTCCACCGCGTCGCTCATCACGTGCTCCCAGCGGCAGGCCTCCTCGTGGGCCTCCTCGTAGGGCATCCCGATGACGTTCACCAGCAGCAACTCGGCGAGGCGGTGCTTGCGCATCACCGACACGGCACTGCCGCGACCCTGCGCGGTGAGGGTCAGGTGGCGGTCGCCCTCGACGGTGAGCAGGCCGTCACGTTCCATCCGGGCGACGGTCTGGCTGACGGTCGGGCCGCTCTGCTGCAACCGTTCGGCGATCCGGGCGCGCAGCGGCGGCACCCCTTCCTCTTCCAGCTCGAGGATGGTACGCAGGTACATTTCGGTCGTATCGACTAGATCGTGTTTGTTCACTTTCGCCCCTTTCCGGCGACGAAGCTATCTGCACGATCAGTGGTCTCGACCAGGTCGTGAGACTTCATAACGTCAGCGGCCCTCCGGTGCACGATGCTACCTCGGACGACGGGCCGACGGCCCACGCCGAACGGCGTGCCGTCGACGCCGATGGTGTTGGATGGTCGCCATGTCCGGTACCCAGGAGCCGCTGGTCGAGGTCGATCGGCTCGCCGCCGAGCTTGACCAGGCCGAGCCGCCCACCCTGCTCGACGTCCGCTGGCGGCTCGTGGGTCCGCCCGGGCGTGACGACTACCGCGCCGGCCACCTGCCGGGCGCGGTCTACCTCGACCTGGACACCGCCCTCTGCGGGCCGCCCGGCGCCGACGGCCGGCACCCGCTGCCCGACCCGGCCGCCCTGCAGGCCGCGCTGCGGGCGGCCGGCGTCCGCGCCGGCCACCCCGTTGTGGTGTACGACGGCGGCGACGGCCTGGCCGCCGCGCGGGCCTGGTGGACGCTGCGCTGGGCGGGACACCGCCCGGTGCGGCTGCTGCACGGCGGTTACCCGGCCTGGGCCGCCGCCGGTCGGCCGGTCCGCACCGACGCGCCCGCCCCGCCCCCCGGCGACGTCGTGGTCCGCCCCGGCGACCTGCCGGTGCTCGACGCGGCACAGGCCGCCGAGTTGGCCGCCGCGGACGACGCGGTGCTGCTCGACGTCCGGGCGGCACCCCGCTACCGGGGCGAGGTCGAGCCGATCGACCCGGTCGCCGGGCACGTGCCGGGGGCGGCCAACCTGCCGGCCGGCGAGTACGTCGGCCCGGACGGGCGCTTCCCGACCCCCGAGGCACTACGTGAGCGGTTCGCCGCCGTCGGGGTGACCGGCGCCCGGGCCGTCGGGGCGTACTGCGGCTCCGGGGTGACCGCCGCGCAGGCGGTGCTCGCGCTGCACCTGGCCGGCCGCACCGACGCGGCCCTCTATGTCGGATCGTGGAGCAACTGGGTGGCCGATCCGACGCGTCCTATCGCCTCCGGGCCGACATCTGGGCGCTGACCAGCGCGTGCGGTGGGCCGGCGACGGTCCTCGTGCGACGATGGGCTCATGTCCGACGACACGGTGGTGGTGTGGGACGAGTCGCTGCTCGCCTACGACATGGGTGACCATCCGCTCGACCCGGTCCGGGTGGAGCTGACCGTCGCGCTGGCCCGGGAGCTGGGCATCCTGGATCGCCCCAGGGTGCGGATGGTCAAGCCGGAGCCCGCCGACGATGCCCTGCTCACCCGGGTGCACCACCCGGCCTACCTGGCCGCGGTGCGGGCCGCGCCCCGCGACCCGCTCTTCGCCGGTTATGGGCTGGGCACGTCCGACAACCCGGTCTTCGAGGGGATGCACGAGGCCAGCGCGCTGATCACCGGCGCGACAGTGGCCGCCGCCGAGGCGGTGTGGCGCGGTGACGCCCGGCGGGCGGTGAACGTGGCCGGCGGCCTGCACCACGCCATGCCCGCCCGCGCGTCCGGCTTCTGCGTCTACAACGACCCGGCGGTGGCCATCGCCCGCCTGCTCGACCTGGGCGCGGAACGCGTCGCGTACGTGGATGTCGACGTGCACCACGGCGACGGTGTGCAGCAGATCTTCTGGGACGACCCCCGGGTGCTCACTGTCAGTCTGCACGAGACCCCGCTCGCGCTCTTCCCGGGCACGGGTTTCCCGGACGAGACCGGTGGGCCGGGCGCGCCGGGCAGCGCGGTGAACATGCCGCTGCCGCCCGGTGTCGACGACACCGGCTGGCAACGGGCGTTCCACGCGATCGTGCCGTCGGTGCTGCGCGCGTTCCGGCCGCAGGTGCTTGTCAGCCAGTGCGGTGCCGACGGGCACCAGCTCGACCCGCTCGCCGACCTCAACCTCACTGTGGACGGGCAGCGGGCCACCTACCTGGCGATGCGGGCGCTCGCCGACGAGCTGTGCGACGGCCGATGGGTCGCCACCGGCGGCGGCGGATACGCGCTTGTCGAGGTGGTGCCCCGGGCCTGGAGTCACCTGCTGGCCGTGGCCACCGGTGACCCGATCGACCCGGCCACGCTCACCCCGCCAAGGTGGCGGGAGCTGGTCGCCTCCCGTCGTCTGGGCCGGGAGGTGCCGCTGCGGATGACCGACGACGCCGACCCGGCGTACCAGCCGTGGCAGCCGACCGGCGAGCCGAACGCGGTGGACCGGGCGATCGCGGCGACCCGTAAGGCGGTCTTTCCACTGCTCGGGCTCGACCCGCACGATCCCCGGGACTGAGCCGGGCCGTTTCGGTGACGAGCCTGACCCAGCCCGTGGACGTGCTGCTCAGCGACGGCAGCACCGTCCAGTTGCGTCCGATCGACCCAGCCGACGCGCCGGACATCGTGGCGATGCACAGCCGGTTCTCCGAGCGCACCCGCTACCTTCGCTACTTCTCGCCGTACCCGCGCATCCCGGAACGGGACCTGATCCGGTTCGTCACAGTCGACCACCACGACCGGGAGGCGTTCGTGGTGCTGGCCGCCGACCGGATCGTCGCGGTCGGCCGGTACGAGCGGCTCGGCCCGCAGGCGCCGGACGCCGAGGTGGCCTTCGTGGTGGAGGACGCCTACCAGGGGCGGGGCATCGGTTCGGTGCTGATGGAGCACCTGGCCGAGACCGCCCGCCGCAACGGCATCATGAGCTTCGTCGCCGAGGTGCTGCCGGCCAACGGGACGATGCTGCGGGTCTTCGCCGACTTCGGCTACCAGGTCCAGCGCCAGTACGCCGACGGTGTGGTGCATCTGAGCTTCCCGATCGCGCCCACCGAGGCCACCCTTGAGGTGCAGCGCGGTCGGGAGCACCGCACCGAGGCCCGTTCGATCGCCCGGCTGCTCAGCCCGCGGGGCATCGTCGTCTACGGGGCCAGCGCCACCGGCCAGGGCGTCGGCGCGGCGGTGCTCGGTCATCTGCGCGACGGCGGTTTCACAGGCACTGTGGTGCCGGTGCATCCGAGCGCGTCCACGGTGGCGGGTCTGCCCGCGTACCCGTCGGCGGTCGATGCCGGCACACCTGTGGACCTGGCGGTGGTCGCGGTCCCGCCGGAAGCGGCGACCGCGGTGGTCGCCGACGCCGCCGCCGCGGGTGTGCACGGCCTGGTGGTCATCTCGGCCGGCTTCGCCGAGGCCGGCGCGGAGGGCGCCGCCACGCAGCGGGCGCTGGTCCGCGCGGCGCACGCCGCCGGCATGCGGGTGGTCGGCCCGAACTGTCTGGGCGTGGCCAACACCGACCCGACGGTACGCCTCAACGCCACCCTCGCCCCGGCACTGCCGCCGGCCGGCCGGGTGGGCATCTTCAGCCAGTCCGGCGCGTTCGGGGTGGCGCTGCTCGCCGAGGCCGACCGACGTGGCCTCGGGCTGTCCAGCTTCGTCTCGGCCGGCAACCGGGCCGACGTCTCCGGCAACGACCTTCTGCAGTACTGGCAGGACGATCCCGGCACCGACGTGATCATGTTGTACCTGGAGACCTTCGGCAACCCCCGCAAGTTCGCCCGGCTGGCCCGGCGGATCGGCCGGGCCAAACCGGTCGTCGCGCTCGCCTCGCCGGCCCGCCCGGTGGGGGTCGGTGACACCGCCGGGCCGGACGAGGTGGCGGTGTCCGCGCTCTTCGCCCAGTCCGGGGTGATCCGGGTGGACACCGTGCCGGAGTTGCTCGACGTGGCTGTGCTGCTGGCCAACCAGCCGTTGCCGGTCGGCGGCCGGGTCGGTGTGGTGGGCAACTCCTCGGCCCTGACCGGCCTGGCCGCCACCGCCTGCGTCGGGCAGGGCCTCACCGTCGCCGACGGTTATCCGCGCGACGTCGGGCCGAGCGCCGGTGCCGCCGAGTTCGCCGCCGCGCTCACCGAGACGGCCGGCGACGACCAGGTGGACGCCCTGGTGGTGGTCTTCGCCCCGCCGCTGCCCGGCCAGCGGACCGAGGTGGACGCCGACGTGAGCGCCGCCCTACCGGCGGCCCTCGCGCTGGGCAAGCCGACAGTGGCGACGTTTCTGGTCGGGCGGCAGCCGCCGGGGGTGCCCGCGTACGGGGGAGTGGAGGAGGCGGTGCGGGCACTCGCCCGGGTGCACCGGTACGCCGAGTGGCTACGCCGCCCGCCCGGGGTGGTGGCCGAGGTGCCCGGCGTCGACCGAGCCGCCGCGCAGGCGGCGTTTCGCACCGACGCCACCGACTCCGGTGCGCTGCTGGCCGCGTACGGGATCGACGTGGTGCCGTCGGTGCCCGTCGACTCGGTCGACGCGGCCGTCGACGCGGCGGCGCTGCTGGGCTACCCGGTGGCGCTCAAGGCGGCCGACCCCGGGCTGCGGCACCGGCTCGATCTCGGTGCGGTGCGGCTCGCCGTGCCCGACGAGCCGGCTCTCCGCCGGGCGTACACCGAGCTGGCCACGGCCTTCGGCGCGGACGCGCTGGTCCAGCCGATGGTCGCGCCCGGGGTGGCCTGCGTGGTGGAGCTGGTGGAGGATCCGGCGTTCGGGCCGGTGGTCGGCTTCGGTCTCGGTGGGGTCGCCACCGAGTTGCTCGGCGACCGGGCCTGGCGGTCGGTGCCGCTCACCGACACCGACGCGGCCGAGCTGGTCGACGAGCCCCGGGCCGCCCCGCTGCTGCGGGGGCACCGGGGTGCCGCGCCGGTCGACCGGGCGGCCCTGGCCGACCTGTTGCTGCGGGTGGGTCAGCTCGCCGACGAGCAGCCCCGGGTGCGGTCGCTGACCCTCAACCCGGTGCTCGCCCGCCCCGACGGCATCTCGGTCCTGCACGCCCAGGTCCAGGTAGGTGGGGTCGCCGCCCGCCCGGACACCGGCCCCCGCCGACTCTGAACGCCCGGTCAGGCGCGGCTGGAGATCTGCTGGACGCCCCAGGAGTTGCCGTCCGGGTCGGTGAAGAAGACGAACCCGACATTGTCCAGCGGGTCCGGCACCGGCCGGGGATTGCGGCCCACCACCTGAATCTCGCTGACTTCCACACCCCGTTCGACAAGCTCCTCGCGGGCCCGCTCGATGTCGGGCACCACCAGCTGCAGTCCCTTGAGCGAGCCCGGCGGCATCTCCGGGACGGCGCCCTTGCCGATCACGATCGAGCAGCCGGAGCCGGGCGGGGTGAGTTGGACGATGCGTGCGTCGTCCCCGATCACCGTGTCGTGATCGACAGTGAAGCCGAGCTGGTCGGCGTAGAACTTCTTCGCCCGTTCCACATCGGAAACCGGGACGATCACCACTTCCAACGTCCAGTTCATGATCGTTCTCCTCGTGTCGTCGTCGTGGAGCGCAGCAGGTCGGCGAGCCGGGTGAGGGCCTGCCCGAACCCCCGGGTCATCGGGTAGCGCAGCACGACGTCCCGCCCTGCCGGGGTGGCGTAGAGCAGCGTGGTGGTGACCGTCGTCCGGCCGGCCAGTTCGGTGAACTGGTGACTGACCAGCGTCTCGCCGGGGTAGGACTGGTCGTCGAAGAGTTCGGTGTAGACCAGCCGGTGCGGTGGCTCGATCTGCCGGTAGACCCCAGCCTGGCCCATCCGGGCACCCTGCGGGCCCTGCGACACGAACCGCCACCGGCCGCCGACCCGCAGGTCGACGTCGCACTCCACAAGCCTCCAGCCGTGCGCGCCGTACCACCGGACCAGCAGTTCGGGTTGGGTGAAGGCGGCGAACACCAGCCGCGCCGGTGCGTCGAACAGCCGGCTCAGCACGATCTCCCGGTCACCCGGGGTGTGCACGACGAGCGGGTCGTAGAGGCCGCTCACCCGCGCGACCCGTCCGGTCGGGAGCGTCGAGGGGCGGCGTCGCTCCGGTCGACGGCCTGGAGTTCGTCGAGCAGCGCGTCGAGGCGCTGATAGCTCTCCGCCCAGTAGTCGCGGTAGTCGGCGAGCCAGGCTGTCGCCTCCCGCAGCGGTCGGGCCTCCAGGCGGCAGGGTCGGCGCTGGGCGTCCCGGCCCCGGCTGACGAGGCCGGCGCGCTCCAGCACCTTGAGGTGCTTGGAGATGGCCGGCTGGCTCATCGCGAAGGGTGCCGCCAGCTCTGTCACCGTCGCCTCGCCGGCCGCGAGCCGGGCGAGGATGGCCCGCCGGGTCGGGTCGGCGAGCGCCGCGAAGGTCGCGTCCAGCAGTTCGGTGCCCACCACGTATAACCTCCTGGTTTCATAACCATATGGTTTGTATCGTGGATCGGGGCCGTCGGTCAAGAACCCCGACAGCGGGGAAGGCCCCGGCGAACCGCCGGAGCCTTCCCTGGGAACCGGGTGCGTCAGCAGGCGTACGCCTCCAGGCGCTGGGCCCGCTCCGGGGCGCGCAACTTCAGCAGGGTCACCTTCTCGATCTGCCGGATCCGCTCCCGGGACAGGCCGAACTCCCGGCCGACCTCGTCGAGCGTGCGCTGCCGGCCGTCGTCCAGACCGAACCGGAGCCGGATGACCGCCTGCTCCCGCTGGGACAGGGTGGCCAGCACGATGCTCACCTCGTTGCGGAGCTCACCCTGGGCGGCGGCGTCGCCCGGTTCGGTACGCGGGTCCACCGAGGCCACGAAGTCGCCGAGCGCGCTCTCGCCGTCGTCGCCGACCGCCTGGTCCAGGCTGACCGGCTCCCGGTCGTACGAGATCAGCTCGATGACCTGGATCTCGGTGACGTCCAGGGCGCGGGCGACCTCGGCGACCGTCGGTTCGCGGCCCAGCGTCACCGACAGCTCGCGGCGGGCCCGGACCATCCGGTTGACCTGCTCGACCATGTGCACCGGGATGCGGATGGTGCGGGCCTGGTCGGCCATCGCACGGGTGATCGCCTGCCGGATCCACCAGGTGGCGTACGTGGAGAACTTGTAGCCCTTGGCGTAGTCGAACTTCTCCACCGCCCGGATCAGGCCGAGGTTGCCCTCCTGGATCAGGTCGAGAAACGCCATGCCGCGACCGGTGTAGCGCTTGGCGATGCTGACCACCAGCCGCAGGTTCGCCTCCAACAGGTGGTCCTTGGCGGCCCGGCCCTCCGCGACGATCAGCTCCAGGTCGGCTCGCAGCTCGGCGGAGACCGGGGTGCAGGTTGCCAGCTTCTCGTCGGCGAACAGGCCGGCCTCGATCCGCCGGGCCAGGTCGACCTCCTGCGCGGCGGTCAGCAGCTTCGTCCGGCCGATCCCGTTGAGGTAGGCCCGGACCAGGTCGGTGGAGATGCCACGCTCGTCGGTGGCGTCCAGGTCGGCGAGGACCTCGACGGTCCCGTTGGTGTCGGTCGTGGTGGCCGGGCGCGTCCGGTCTTCCGTCATCTGCAGGACCATCTCTGTCTCTCCCCGTTTCCACGTCTGTGCCGTGTCTCCGGCCCAGTGGTGCCGGTGTGAGACACAGCTTGGCGGGCGGGGCGTAAAACGGGAGTGAGGCGATCGGGCACCTGACAGGAATTGCGTCGGGTCGCCGGTCCGGTGTGTCGTCCGGGTCTGCGGTTGCCCGCCACGGTTACGTTGCGGACGGACGGACGGACGGCCGGGCTCCGGTCGGCGAGGACGACAGATGGAGGACGGCGTGGTCTTCAAGCGGCTCATGAAGGCGATGGGCGTCGGCGGACCGTCGGTCGAAACGGTGCTGACCAACCCGAACTGCCGCCCGGGCGGCCAGTTGGAGGGCCGCATCCAGGTGCTCGGCGGCGACCACCAGGTCGACATCGACCGGGTGAGCCTCGGCCTGGTCACCCGGGTCGAGGTGGAGAGCGGCGACAACGGCTACGACACCACCCAGGAGTTCCACCGCCAGCAGGTCACCGGCGCGTTCCGGCTGGCGCCGGGCCAGCGCCACGACATCCCGTTCCGCTTCGCCGTGCCGTGGGAGACACCTGTCACCGAGCTGTACGGGCAGCACCTGCACGGCATGACGATGGGTCTGCGTACCGAGCTGGAGGTCGCCCGCGCGGTGGACACGGGTGACCTGGACGCGGTGTCGGTGCACCCGCTGCCGGCACAGGAGCGACTGCTCGACGCGTTGCTGCGGCTGGGCTTCCGGTTCGCCAGTGCCGATGTGGAACGCGGGCACATCTACGGGGTACGGCAGACGTTGCCGTTCTACCAGGAGATCGAGTTCAATCCCGCACCGCAGTACGCCCGCTCGATCAACCAGTTGGAGGTCACCTTCATCGCCGACGCCCAGCAGATGCAGGTGGTGCTGGAGGTCGACAAGCGCGGCGGTGTCTTCACCGAGGGGCGGGACGCCTTCGGCCGCTTCACTGTGGACCACGCCACCGCCGACCGCACCGACTGGCCTGCCGAACTCGACAACTGGCTCCGCCAGTCCCTGTCCCGCCGAGGCCTCTTCTCCTAACCCACCCCCCTCCCCGGCCCCCCCGGCCGCCTTGCAGGCTGTTGATCATGAAGTTATTGCCCGCCGCATCGGCGTGTCGTGGCAATAACTTCATGATCAACGGAGTGTTGGGCGGGGACGGGGCGTTGGGCGGGGGAGAGGGGGACGGGGCGGGGGTTAGAGGTCTAGGAGGAGGGTTTGGGGGCCTATGTTGACGCTTTCCACGAGCATGTGGGCGCGGAAGCGGCCTGTTTCGACAGTGGCTCCTCGTCCTCGTAGCGCCTCGACCACTGCTGTCACCAATGGCTCGGCGACCGCTGCCGGGGCGGCTGCCGTCCAGCTTGGACGGCGTCCCTTGCGGGCGTCGCCGTAGAGGGTGAACTGGCTGACCACCAGGATCGGCGCGCCGGTGTCGGCTGCGGACCTCTCGCCGTCCAGGATGCGCAGCTCGTGCACCTTGCGGGCCATCGTCTGGGCGGTCAGCGCGGTGTCCGTGTGGGTCACCCCGAGCAGCACCAGCAGGCCGTTCTCGATCGCGCCGACCACCTCGCCGTCCACTGTCACGCCGGCCCGCCCCACGGTCTGCACCACCGCCCGCATCAGCCAACCACCACCACGGAGCCAGCCACCACCGCGGAGGCTGCCGCCGCTGCGCCCGCCGCCCGCATCACTCGGTCACCGGCTCGATGAAACCGCGCTCGACCAGGTGCGCCACGATCGGGGCGGCGGCCTCGGCCATCTCGTCGGGCTCGACGTCGTGCGCGGCGGCGAGCAGGGCCAGCTGGTCACGCAGCGGCAGTCGACCGTCGGCGCCACCGACCAGCGCCAGCACCAGCGGGTCGATCTCCTCGGTCCAGCGCAGGCCGTGCGGCAGCGCCAGGACCTGCCGGTCCACCGCCCAGCCCTCGTCACCCATTGTGGCCTCCTGCCGCAGCTGGAGGCCCTCGGCGGCCCGGTAGCGCTCGGCGAGCAGCGCTTCGGTGTCGCGTACCCGGAGAAAGTCCCGGCGGTCGAACCAGGCGGCGATCTGGTCGCCCAGCGGTGGCTGCACCCGCTGGCGCAGGTCCTCCACCCGGACCACCGGGTCGGCGTGCCCGCCCCGGCGCAGCGAGACGATGCCGAAGCCGATCCCCTCCACCTTGTGCGCGTCGAACCAGTCCAGCCAGGCGGCCATCCGTTGCGGGTCGGCGGTCTCGCCGACGTCGGTGAGCCACAGGTCGACGTACGCCATCGGGTCGGCCACCTCACGCTGGATGACCCAGGCGTCCAGGCCGGTCCCGGCGAACCAGCCGGCCACCCGCTCGTCCCACTCCTCACCGGCGACGTGCACCCAGTTCGCCAGGTACTGCATGGTGCCGCCCTCGGTGAGCAGGCCCGCGGCGGCGGCGGCCAGCTCGGCGCCGATCGCGTCACCGCCGCGGCCGGAGTCGCGGTAGACGTGCGTGGTGGTGCCCGGCCCGACCACGAACGGCGGGTTGCTCACCACCAGATCGAACCGCCGGCCGGCCACCGGGGCGACCAGGTCACCGCGGAGCAGCTCCCAGTCCTGGCCGTTGAGGGCGGCGGTGGTCGCGGCGAAGCGCAGCGCCCGCTCGGAGAGGTCGGTGGCGGTCACCGACCGGGCGTGGGTGGCCAGGTGCAGGGCCTGCACGCCGGAGCCGGTACCCAGGTCCAGTGCGGTGTCGACCGGCCGGCGCATGGTCGCGCCGATCAGGGTCTGGGTGGCCCCGCCGATGCCGAGCACGTGCTCGGCGTGCAACGGACGACCCGGGCGGGCACTCGTCGAGAGGTCGGCGAGCACCCACCAGTCCTCGCCGTACGGCTCCAGGTCGACACCGGCACGGAGGCCGTCGCCGTGCCGCTCGACCAGCCCGCCGGCGAGGGCCTCCGCCAGGCTCAGTGGCGTCAGCGCGGCCGCCACCGCGGCCTCCGGTTCGGTCTGGTCGCAGATGAACACCCGGATCAGCGTGCCGAGCGGGTCGCCGTCCTCGGTGGCGCGCAGCGCGGCCCGGTAGTCGTTGCGGGCCACCGCGGCGGTCGCCTGCGCGCCGAGCCGCTCGGCGATGCCGTGGCTGGTGAACCCGGTCCGGATCAGCGCGGTCCGCAGCGCGTCGACGCCGGCGGGGGAGAGCAGCATGTCGTGTTCGTCCACCCCGACATCCTGCCTGCCGGCACTGCGGAAGCCATCATCACCCGCGAGATTCGACTCCGACGCCCGGTGGCCGCAGCTCCACGCCGCTCGGGGCAACCGGCCCGCCGGGCACCGCCGCGACCAGAGCTGGCGGTACGACGGTCGCCAGCCCACGACGCGCGGCCAGCCGGTCGATGACCAGGGCGTACGCCGACAGGATCAGCACGTCGACGAGGACGAGCTGCCACGGGGCGTCGGCCATCGTCTCGTCGGCCGCCAGCCCGCCGAACGCCGCCGCCAGCGCGAAGCCGGTCAGGTTGTTCACCACGTGCAGCGCGATGGCGGCCTCGAGCCCGCCGGTTCGCACCGTCAACCAGCCGAACAACACGCCCATGAAGGTCAGATCCAGGAAACCCCAGCCGGTGCCCCAGCCGTGGGCGGCGGCGAAGAGCACCGCCTGGAGGGCGATCGCGGGCCACGGCGAGCGCAGGTGCGCGCCGACGGCCTGCAACAACCAGCCCCGGAAGGCGTACTCCTCCGCTGCGGCTTGGAAGGGCACCAGCAGGACGACCATCAGCAGCCCGGCGGCGAACTCCGGCCAGCCCACCCACATCTCTGCCGGGTCGAACATCGAACTGTCGTCGGTCAGACCGAGCAGGAGGTCCGCGCCGAACAGCATGACGACGACCAGCGGGGTGGCGACCAGTAGGCAGCGGCCGAGCCAGCCCCACCGCAGCCGGCCGAGCACCGAGGAGAGCGTGCCGGCGGGTCGGCGCTGGATGAGCCAGGCGGCGCCGAGCAGCAGTGGGAGCAGCAGCGCCAGCGAGGCGAGCAGTAGCGCGGCGTCCGGAATCGGGCCGAAGGTCGGCAGCCCGTCGGCGTCGAAGGGGCGGTCGGTGAGCTCGGCCACGGCGGCGGCGACGCCGAACAGCAGGCAGACGACCACCAACGCCGAGGCGGCCAGCGCGACGGTGGCGACCAGGGGCCGCCACCAGCGGTGCCGGTCGGTGCGGCCGAGCCGATGGTACGGGGACCCGGGCGGGGCGGTCGACAGCATGGCGTCGAGCTTGGCAGACGGGCACCACCTGTCGAAACGATCGGAGCGTCGGTGTCCGCCCGGATCGGTACGCCGGGCAGGATGGTCCGCATGACGCTCGTGCTGCCCATCGACCCGGAGGCCAATCGGCTGCTGGAGCGCAGCCCGCTGGCGCTGCTGCTCGGCATGGTCCTCGACCAACAAGTGCCGATGGAGAAGGCCTTCTCCTCGCCGTACGTGCTGGCGCAGCGGCTCGGCCATGACCTGGACGCGGCGGAGTTGGCCGGGTACGACCCGCAGGAGCTGGTCGCGCTCTTCGCCCAGCCGCCCGCGCTGCACCGGTTCCCGAAGGCGATGGCGGCCCGGGTGCAGGAGGTCTGCCAGGTGCTTGTGGAGCGCTACGACGGTGACGCGGCGCTGCTCTGGTCGGATGTCGCCGACGGGCCGGAGCTGCTGCGCCGGGTCTCCGCGCTGCCCGGTTTCGGCAGGCAGAAGGCGCAGATCTTCGTGGCCCTGCTCGGCAAGCGCTTCGGGGTGACCCCGCAGGACTGGCGGAAGGCGGCCGGAGACTACGGCGACCCGGGCGCGTACCGGTCGGTGGCCGACGTCAGCGACGTCGACTCGCTGCGTCGGGTACGGGAGTACAAGCAGCAGCTGAAGGCGGCGGCCAAGGCTGCGCGGGGTTGACGCTCAGGCGGCGGTGGGATGGGCCAGCGCGGCAAGCGCGCGGCGGACATCGGCGAGCGAGACGGTCGCCGAGTCGTCCAGGTCGGCCAGGCCGGCCTCGATCCACTGGCGCATCAGCGTGGTGACCCCGATGCCCCGGGCGTCGGCGGCGGCCCGCACCCGCTCATAGGTCTCCAGCGGCAGCCGGACCGACCGGCTCACCATCGGCACGTCGGTGTCGGGGGTGGGGAGATCCACCGCCGGGCGCTCGTCGATCAACTCGGCGATCCGGTCGCCGCCGTTTTGGAACTGCTTGGTCGCGTCGTCACGGTGCATCGTCACGGCCTCCTCGTCTCCCGAGATCTCCGCACGGCCTCGTCGTAGCGCTTGGACTCGACGTCGCTCAACTCGCGGGCGGAGAGGATGTCCCAGTCGTTGTCGGTGCCATCGGCCTCGGCGAGCAGCACCGCCAGCCGGCGGCCCCGACGGGCGGCGGCGTACACCACCATGACGTCGTCGCCCGGGTGGCGGATGACCCGGCGGGCGCTGTGCAGCGCCTCCCAGACTTCCCCGGGCGTGACGTCGTAGACCCTCAGGTTGGCCAACGCCTCGTCGGTGAAGCTGAACCTGCTGCCCACGTCGCGGAGCGTACCACGGGCGTAACACGCACCGGGATGAGTTGAATTTCGCTGATCACGGTCCAGCGGTGACAGGATGAGGCGTAATCCCCTCGAGGAGGTCCATGGTGAAGCGGCAGGCCTACCAGCCGATTCTGATCACCGACGCCTCGCGCAGCCAGGACGATCAGCTCAACAGTCGCCAGCGCCGCTATGTCCTGATGATGGGCATCCGGGTGCTCTGCATCATCGTCGGCGCAATCCTGGTCAGTGCGAACGTCCCACTGCTCTGGCTGTGGCTGCCGCTGTGCGGCCTCGGCATGGTGCTCATCCCCTGGCTGGCCGTGCTGCTGGCCAACGACCGCCCGCCCAAGGAAGAGCACCGGCTGGCCAACCGGTTCCACCCCCGCCGGCAGGACGGCACCCCGCCGATGAGCCTCACCGCCGAGGAGCGCCCGCACAAGGTCATCGACGCCGAACCCTGACCCGCGAACGGGCCAGGGTTCGACGCCCACGGCTGTGGCCGTGCGCCGGCCGTTACGGCTGTGGCCGTGCGCCGACCGTGGAGACGGCAAGCGCGCCCAGGTCGGTGGCGCGGTTCAGCGCCGCGGTCGGGGTGGCACCCGCGAGCCAGGCGGTGAGCAGGCCGGCCGCGAAGGCGTCGCCCGCACCCGTGACGTCCCGCACCGCCACCCGTCGGGCCGGCGCCACCCAGACCGCCGCGCCGCGGTCGACCCAGACCGCGCCGGCCGCGCCGCGCTTCACCACCACCCGCCAGGCCGTCGCCGACAACGCCCGCCCCTGCGCCGCCGGGTCCAGCCCGCCGGCCAGCACCGTGGCCTCGTCCGCGTTCACCAACAGCAGGTCGACATCGCGTACCCAACTCAGGAACGCCGCCGCGCCCACCCGCCGCAGCGGCGCCGCGGAGGCCGCGTCGACGCTCGTGCTGAGCCCGCGCTCGCGGGCGGCGGCCAACGCCCGCAGCCCGGCGTCGCGCGACCCGGCGTCCAGGAGGGTGTACGCGGACAGGTGCAGATGCCCGGCGTCGGGCACCGCCGCGAGGGCCCGCTCGACGTGCCCGACGCTCAACCGCACGTTCGCGCCCCGCTGGCTGACCATGGTGCGCTCGCCGTCGGTAGCCAACACGATCACCGTGCCGGTCGGCACGTCCTCGACCCGCTCGATGGCGCAGTCGACGCCGGCCCGCTCCAGTTCGGCCACCCGGTCCCGCCCGGCGTCGTCGGCGCCGACGGCGCCGACGAGCGTGACGTCCACCCGCTGCGCGGCGACCCAGGCGGCGGTGTTGGCCGCCTGACCGCCGCCGCCGATGCTGATCTCGGCCGCCGTGTCCGAGCCGGCCGCGAGCGGCCCGGACAGCACGGCGACCACATCGGTGATCACGTCCCCGACCACGACCACCCGGGCCGGTCGGGTCACTTCGGGGTGGTGGTGCTGCGGGCCGCCGCGGCGACCGCGATCCGCGCGGCCAGGTCGGCGTTGCGCAGGATGATCCGGACGTTCACCGCCAGGCTCGCGCCCTCGGTGGCCGAGTGGAAGTGCGCCAGCAGGTACGGGGTGACTGCCTTTCCGGTGATCCCGTCGCGCTCCAGCAGGGCCAGACCGTCGGCGAGCGTCCGGTCGTGCAGCTCCGGGTCGAGCTGTTCGTCGACCGGCAACGGGTTGGCGACGAGCAGCCCGCCGGTGTGCAGCGCGTGCGCGTCCCGGGCGGCGATCACGTCGGCGACCTGCTCCGCCGAGTCCACCGACCAGTCCAGATCGAAGCCGGCGTCGGTGCGGTAGAAGCCGGGGAACCGGCGGGTGCGGTAGCCGACCACGGCGACCCCGAGGGTTTCCAGCCGCTCAAGCGTCGCGCCGACGTCGAGGATCGACTTGACCCCCGCGCAGACCACCACGATCGGGGTCTGGGCCAGGGTGACCAGGTCGGCCGACTCGTCGAAGGTGTGCGCGGCCTCGCGGTGCACCCCGCCCAACCCGCCGGTGGCGAACACCCCGATCCCGGCCGCGGCGGCCACGGCGCTTGTCGCGGCAACGGTGGTGGCGCCGTCCACGCCGGTCGCCGCTGCTACCGCGAGGTCGCGGACCGAGAGTTTCGTCACTCCGTCGACGGTGGCGAGGCGGGTCAGCTGCGCGTCGTCGAGGCCCACCACCAACTCGCCGGCGATCATTCCGATCGTCGCCGGAACGGCCCCGGCGTCCCGTACGGCCTGCTCGATCTCCCTGGCCACCCGCAGGTTCTCCGGCCGGGGCAGCCCGTGCGAGACGATGGTGCTCTCCAGTGCGACGACGGGCCGGCCGTCGCGCAGGGCTTCGGCGACCTCGGTGCCGTAGCTGATGCGAAAGTCAGTCACGTTGGCACCGTACGGGGTCGGGCTCCGGTTGGCCTCAGGTGGACCCGGCCGTGATGACCTGCCAAACTTGTCGGTTGGAGGTGCAGACGTGAGCACAGAGGTTCTCGAGCGTCCCGAGCTGAAGGACGCCGACACCGGTCCCGAGATGTTCCACTACGTCCGCAAGGAGAAGATTGCCGAGAGTGCCGTCATGGGCACCTTCGTCGTCGCGCTCTGTGGCGAGACGTTCCCGGTCACCAAGGCGGCCAAGCCGGGTTCGCCGGTCTGCCCCAAGTGCAAGGAGATCTACGACTCGTACCGCGAGTGAATTTCGGCCGGCGTCCCGGCCGGCGACGTAGCCTGCGGCGGTGACCACCTCCACCGCCCTGCTCCTCGCCGACCTGACCGGCGTCGCGGTGTTCGCCGCCTCCGGCGCGTCGGCGGCGGTGGCCAAACGGCTGGACCTGTTCGGCGTCGCGTTCGTCGGCTTCGTGGCCGCCCTCGGCGGTGGGATCTTCCGGGACCTGGTCATCGACGAGGTCCCGCCGCTGGCCTTCGCCGACTGGCGGTACGTTGCCACCGCCGCGACCACCGCGCTTGCCGTCTTCTGGCTGCACCCACAACTGGCCCGACTGCGCAGCACCGTGCTGGTGCTGGACGCGGCGGGCCTCGCGCTGTTCACCGTCACCGGCACGCTCAAGGCGCTCGACGCCGGGGTGCCGGCCGTCGGCGCCTGCCTCATCGGCATGCTCACCGCGATCGGCGGCGGGCTCGCCCGCGACCTGCTCACCGCCGAGATCCCGGTCGTGCTGCGCCGGGAGATCTACGCGCTGGCCGCGCTGGCCGGGTCGGTCACGGTGGCGCTGCTCTACGTCAGCGGGCAGGCCGGACCCGCGCCGCTCACCGCCGCCGCCGTCCTGGCCTTCGGGCTACGCCTGATCGCACTGCGTCGACGCTGGTCGGCGCCGGTGGCGACGCTGCGCCCGCCGCGCACCGGTGACCCCGAGTGGTGACACCCCTCATCGGGGGGTGACAGATGTGACAGGCGGGGCGTCGCCTGGGCCGTGGGGCCGGCGCTGGTTATGCTGAGTCGGCCTTCGCGGCAGTTACTGCGCGGAGGCGTTTTCATGGGCGGCGGGACTCGTGGCCCTCGCCCGGGGTCCGCGATAGTGCGGTCGGAGAGGAGCTTCGCGTGGCAGCCCGGACGCCGGTGCTCGAGACGTTCCCGGCACTACGCGCCTGGCAGCGCAAGGCCCTGGTGGAGTACCTGCGTCGGCGTACCGACGACTTCACCGCAGTCGCCACGCCAGGTGCCGGAAAGACCACCTTCGCCCTGCGGATCGCGGCCGAGCTGCTCGCCGACGGCACCATCGAGGCGGTCACCGTGGTCGCCCCGACCGAGCACCTGAAGAACCAGTGGTCCGACGCCGCGGCCCGGGTGGGCATCCAACTGGACGCCGCCTTCCGCAACGCCGACCTGCACTCCGCGGCCGACTTCCACGGCGCGGTCGTCACCTACGCGCAGGTGGGGATGGCCCCGCAGGTGCACCGCCGGCGCACCATGACCCGGCGCACCCTGGTCATCCTCGACGAGATCCACCACGCGGGCGACTCCCGGTCCTGGGGCGACGGCGTGAAGAACGCCTTCGAACCCGCCGTACGCCGGCTGATGCTCACCGGGACCCCGTTCCGCTCCGACGACAACCCGATCCCGTTCGTCAGCTACGAGCGGGGCGGCGACGGGCTGCTGCGCTCGCGCGCCGACTCCGTGTACGGATACGCCGACGCGCTGCGCGACGGCGTGGTCCGACCGGTGCTCTTCCTGGCGTACTCGGGGGAGACCCGGTGGCGGACCAACGCGGGGGAGGAGCTGGCCGCCCGCCTCGGTGAGCCCATGACGCAGGATCTGGTGGCGCAGGCCTGGCGTACCGCCCTGGACCCGGCCGGAGACTGGATGCCACAGGTGCTGCGGGCTGCCGACGCCCGACTCACAGTGCTGCGTACCGCCGGGATGCCCGACGCCGGCGGTCTGATCATCGCCACCGACCAGCAGACCGCCCGCTCGTACGCCAAGTTGATCGAGCAGGTGACCGGCGAGAAGGCCGCCGTGGTGCTCTCCGACGACCAGGGCGCGTCCGCCCGGATCGCGACGTTCGCGGCGTCAGACCAGCGCTGGCTGGTCGCGGTGCGGATGGTGTCCGAGGGGGTGGACATCCCCCGGCTCGCGGTCGGGGTCTACGCCACAAGCGCCAGCACCCCGCTCTACTTCGCCCAGGCGATCGGCCGGTTCGTCCGGGCCCGCCGGCCCGGGGAGACCGCCTCGGTCTTCCTGCCCAGCGTGCCGCACCTGCTCGGCCTGGCCAGCGAGATGGAGACCGAGCGGGACCACGTGCTCGGCAAGCCCAAGGAAGCCGACGGCTTCGACGACGACCTGCTGGAACGGGCCCAGCGCGACGACCAGGCCAGCGGCGAACTGGAGAAGCGGTTCGCCGCACTGTCGGCCACCGCCGAGCTGGACCAGGTGATCTTCGACGGGGCGTCGTTCGGCACCGCCGCCCAGGCCGGCACCCCCGAGGAGGAGGAATACCTCGGCCTGCCCGGCCTGCTCACCGCCGACCAGGTCTCCCTGCTGCTCACCAAGCGACAGGCCGCCCAACTCGCCGCCCAACGCCGCCGCACCGCCGACGCGGCCGCTCAGCCGGCCGCTGCGCCCACGGCAGCGCCCCCGGCACCCATGAGCGCCGCCCAGCGTCGCGTGGCGCTCCGGCGCCAACTGAACGCTCTGGTGGCCGCACGACACCACCGCACCGGCCAGCCGCACGGCAAGATCCATGCCGAGCTGCGCCGGCTCTGCGGTGGCCCGCCGAGTGCCCAGGCGACCATCGAGCAGCTCGAGGAACGCATCGCCACCGTCCAGACCCTCTAGACCGGACCGCCCCGGCGCGCCGCCCGCCGGGCTGGCTGGCTGGGGCTCCGGGCTGGTTGGGCGCCAGGCTGGCGGGCGGGTGTGGCTGGTTGGGCGCTGGGCTGGTTGGGCGCCGGGCTGGCGGGCGGGTGTGGCTGGCTGGGCGCCGGGCTGGCGGACGGTGTGGCTGGGCCGGGCTGGCGGGCGGGCGTGGCTGGCTGGGCGTCGAGCTGGCGGGCTGCCTGAACCTTGTTGTGGCCGTGTCCCGTGCTCGCTGTTGATCCACTCGGCTTTCTTGAAGACGCGGTGTTCGAGCCGGACGGAAGCCCCGGCTTCCCGTGAAACCGAGTGGATCACCTGGGCAGGCCCTGGGCCGCTCCGAGGACCGCCTGCCCGGGGTGCCCGGACGCTCCCGCTGCGGCATCCCGGCCTCAAGATCGCGCAACATCAGGGATGTAGTGGCCTCGGCGTCGTGGGATGCCACTGGAACCAGGATCGAGCACGATCTTGGCGTGGGGCGTGGGGCGTGGGGCGTGGGGCGTGGGGCGTGGGGCGTGGGGCGTGGGGCGTGGGGCGTGGGGCGTGGGGCGTGGGGCGTGGGGCG